>JAUMNV010000118.1 GCA_031295725.1 Collinsella sp. | reverse complement strand
ATTGTGTGCCTGGAGGATCGAATACGCGATGGTGCCGCGCTTGGCATCCTCGGGCGTCTGCGTAATACCGCGCTCGGCAGCCTCGGCCTCAGGCACAACCTCGCTGCCACCGCGCAGGTAGATGCCGTCCTCGTACAGCTTGACCATACTGTCTCCCACTCTGCCCAAGAGATTTGGGCGCATAGCATACATTCGTTCAATATCGTGCCATAGAACGGTTGCAAGTGGGTTGCGAATCTACACGTTCACTTTATCTCGGTAAAGCAAAGGACGAGCACCTTGCATCACTCTCCTGACAAGGAGTGTCCCAAAGTGCCGGCACAAAAGGAACGTCCCCAAGTGCCAAACTACCCTACTCCGGCAACGCCGCAGGTAGAGGACGGACAGCGAGCGACGTCCAGAGCGAACAAGTTGGCATGAAAAAGGCGAGGCATTGACCTTCTGGTCATGCCTTGCCTTTTGAATGACAAATTGTCGCTCTGGGCGGCGCGCAGCGTCGAGTCGTTACGCGGTTTGGTAAAACCGCGTAACTACAAATCCCCTCCGGCACCCAGCAGCTTGCGCATGACCTGCTCGGGGTTGACCGAACCATCGCGCGGAGCCAGGGCGGTGATCTTCTTCTGCATCTTGTACTCGTGCAGCTCGTCCTCGAGCTGGCGCACGCGGGTACGGAGCTTTTCGTTCTCGCGCTCGCGCTCCTCAGAACGCTCCTTCATATCGAGGATACGCACCACGCCGGCAAGGTTGATGCCCTCGTCGGTCAGCTGGTTGATGAGCTCCAGGCGCTCGATATCGGCACGCGAATACAGACGCGTGTTGCCGCCCGAGCGCTGGGGGTTCACCAGGCCCTTGGACTCGTAGACGCGCAGAGTCTGCGGATGCATGCCGGTCAGCTCGGCCGCCACGCTGATCATGTACAGCGGTTTGTTCCTATTGTCCTCGGCCATGCTACCTGACCCCTTTCCGTCTCGTTATCGTCCATCATAAGCCCGCGGGCGCGGGCGTGCGCCACGACCGCCCTAGTACGTCGCCTTGTAACGGTTGACCTTCTCGCGGTAGTCGCGCGTGTCGGCCTCACGCAACTTGGCCATGGCGTCGCGCTCATCATCGGATAGGTTCGTGGGGACCTGCACCTTGATTTCGACGAGCAGCGCGCCTGTGCGGCCACGGTGCTTAACGTCGGGCGCGCCCATCTCCTTAAAGCGGAACTTCTTGCCCGTCTGGGTGCCAGCGGGCACCTTCAGACGAACCGTCGCGCCGCCGGGCGTGGGCACATCAACCGTGCAGCCGAGCGCCGCCTCGTAGACCGAGATCGGCACCTCCATGGTCACATCGGCACCCTTGCGCTTAAACAGCGGGTGCTCCTCCACATGCGTGGTCACGACCAGGTCGCCGCGCTCGCCGCCGGCAACGCCACACTCGCCGCGACGCTTGTAGCGTAGCTTGCCGCCGTCGACCGCGCCCGCGGGCACCGAGACCGTAATGGTCTGCTGCTCGCCTGTCGAGGGAATGCGATAGGTGACCTTGTGCGTCACGCCGCGAAACGCGTCCTCGGCCGTCACATCGACGGTCAGCGACAGGTCGCCGCCCTTGCGAGCACGGCTGCGACCCGCGCCGGCACCGGCAGCGCCCGCAGCCCCGGCAAAGCCCGAGCCCCAATCGCTGCCCCAGGCGCCGTTGCCGCTAAAGATGCTGTCGAAGATGTCGCCCCAGCCGCTGGCACCTGCGCCGGCACCGTAGCCTCCGCCATACGCGCCGCCTGCGCCCGGCATGCCGCCAAACATGAGCATCTGGTCGTACTCTTTGCGCTTCTTCTCGTCCGAAAGCGTCTCGTAGGCCTCGCTGATCTCCTTGAACTTGGCCTCGTCGCCGCCGGCATCGGGGTGATATTTTTGCGCGAGCTTGCGAAACGCGCTCTTGATCTCTTTGTCGGAGGCGCTCTTGGATACGCCCAGGATGTCATAGAAGGTTTTGCCTGCAGCCATCGTAGCTCCTCTCCTGTTTCACCCGCCGCCCAGCGGGCGGCGGCCCATGCTTTCATATGGCACTAGGCCAGAAAGGGCCCCGGGTGTTGCCCCGGGGCCCTTCTCAATTACTCCTCGGTGCTCTCGGCCGTATCGGCCGCAGCATCCTCGGGCGCCGCTTCGGGCTCCGGTGCGGGGCGCTTCTCGCCACCGTAGGTCACCGTCACCATCGCGGAGCGCAGGATGCGGTCCGCCATGCGGTAGCCCTTCTGGTACACGTCGTTGACGGTCTCGTCGTACTGCGATGCGTCCTCGACGCGACCCACGGCCTGATGCTCGAGCGGATCGAACGCCTCGCCCTTGGGGTCGATGGGCTCAACGCCCTCGTGCGCAAACACATCGAGCAGCTTGGCATGTACCGCGTCAACGCCATCGACGAACTGCTTAAAGTCGTCGGAAAGCTCTTGACTGCGGGCATGGTCGATCGCGCGCTCGATATCGTCGATCACCGGCAGCAGCGCGGTGACGAGCTTCTCGGTCGCGCGCTCGCGCTCGGCGATACGCTCATTGGCGGTGCGGCGACGGAAGTTCTCCCAGTCGGCCTGCAGACGGGCGGTACGCTCGGTGGCGTCCTTTGCCTTGTCCTCGGCGGCCTTCTGAGCCTCTGCCGCAGCATCGAGCTCATTGCGCACGTCGGCAAGCTCCTTCTGAGCCTGCTCGAACTTGAGCTTAAAGTCGTTGTCGGCGGCTTCCTCACCGGCGCGGATAGCGGCTTCCACCATCTCGTCCTCGGTCATCGTCGCCTCCTTGTTGGAATCCTCTACCTGGTTCTCGGCAGCCTCGGCGGCCGCGGCCTCGTTGGCCTCGGTATCGTCGACGGCCTCTACGGGAATCTTCACGTCCTTCTCCTCAGAGTCAACGGGGGCGGCGCCAGCGGCAGCCGCCTCCGTGCGAGCTTTACGGGCGGACATGATTATTTGTCCTCGTCGTCCACAACCTCGTAGTCGGCGTCGACAACGTCATCGTCGGCAGGCTGGGCGCCAGCGGCACCGTCGGTCTGCTGCTGAGCGTCGGCATAGACAACCTGGGCCAGCTCGTAGGCCACGGACTGCAGGGACTCGCCGGCGGCCTTGATGGCCTCGACGTCAGAGCCCTCGAGCGCCTTCTTGGCGTCGGCGATAGCGGCCTCGGCCTTGGACTTCACGTCGGCGGAAACCTTGTCGCCCAGCTCGTTGAGGGTCTGCTCGGTGGAGTAGCACAGGCTGTCGGTCTGGTTGCGAACCTCGACCTCTTCCTTCTGCTTCTTGTCCTCCTCGGCATGAGCCTCGGCGTCCTTGACCATACGATCGACTTCGTCGTCGGACAGAGCGGTGGAGCCGGAAATGGTGATCTGCTGTTCCTTGCCGGTGCCCTTGTCCTTAGCGGAGACCTTGACGATGCCGTTGGCGTCAATGTCGAAGGTGACCTCGATCTGCGGCACGCCACGGCGGGCAGCCGGGATACCGGTCAGCTGGAACTTACCGAGCGACTTGTTGTCGCGGGCAAGCTCGCGCTCGCCCTGGAGCACGTTAATCTCGACGCTGGTCTGGTTGTCGGCAGCGGTGGAGTAGACCTCGGTCTTGGAGGTCGGGATCGTGGTGTTGCGGTCGATCATCTTGGTCATGATGCCGCCCATGGTCTCGACACCCAGCGACAGCGGGGTAACGTCGAGCAGCAGGATGCCCTCGACGTCGCCGGTGAGCACGCCGCCCTGGACGGCAGCGCCGTCGGCAACGACCTCGTCGGGGTTCACGGACATGTTGGGCTGCTTGCCGGTCATGGTCTTGACGAGCTCCTGGACGGCGGGCATACGGGTGGAGCCGCCGACGAGGATGACCTCGGTCAGATCGGAGAGCTTAAGCTTGGCGTCGCGCAGGGCGTTGGTGACAGGCTGCTTGCAGCGCTCGAGCAGGTCACGGGTGATCTTCTCGAACTCGGCGCGGGTCAGCGTGTAGTTGAGGTGCAGCGGGCCGGACTGGTTCATGGTAATGAACGGCAGGTTGATGGTGGTCTGCTGGGCGGCGGAGAGCTCCTTCTTGGCGTTCTCGGCGGCCTCCTTCAGACGCTGCAGGGCCATGGGGTCCTGACGCAGGTCGACACCGTTCTCCTGCTGGAACTTATCGGCCATCCAATCGATGACGCGCTGATCCCAGTCGTCGCCGCCCAGGTGGTTGTCGCCCGAGGTGGACAGAACCTCAAACACGCCGTCGGCGAGGTCGAGGATGGAGACGTCGAAGGTGCCGCCGCCCAGGTCGAAGACCAGGATGCGCTGGTCGGTGCCCTGCTTGTCCAGGCCATAGGCAAGAGCAGCAGCGGTCGGCTCGTTGACGATACGCTTGACGTTGAGGCCAGCGATCTTGCCGGCGTCCTTGGTGGCCTGGCGCTGGGCGTCGTTGAAGTAGGCCGGGACGGTGATGACGGCGTCGGTGACGGTCTCGCCCAGATACTTCTCGGCGTCGGCCTTCATCTTCGCGAGCGTCATGGCGCTCACCTGCTCGGCGGTGTAGTCCTTGCCCTCGATGTCGACGACGGCACGGCCACCCTGGCCCTCCTTGACCTCATACGGCACGGTCTTGATCTCGGAGGTGCACTCGGAGTACTTGCGGCCCATGAAGCGCTTGATGGAGAACACGGTGTTCTTGGGGTTGGTGACAGCCTGGTTCTTAGCGGCCTTACCCACGACGCGGTCGCCGTCGGCACGGAAGCCCACGACGGACGGGGTGGTGCGGTCGCCCTCGGCGTTCACGATAATGGTCGGAGAACCGCCCTCGAGGACGGCCATAGCGGAGTTAGTAGTACCAAGGTCGATACCAAGAATCTTACTCATTAGAAATTCCCTCTCTCTTTTGCGTTCGCGCCGCCTCGACGATCTGTCGCGCGGCGCTTCGGCTTGTCTTTCAGGATGTAGTGTATCCCCTTATGGGCCGGAATATACAAAATCTAAGTCAATTCATATAAGATTTCTTATTGCTGAGAGTTTAGGTTCTTAAATGCGCAGGTAGACGCACTGTTTGAGTTCTCGGCAAATCTATCGAGATCTATGTAGAGATGGCTGAGGTTTGCGTCCGGGGGTGCCTGGGGGCCGTCTTGCGGAAAGCTCATCCCGGTTTGAGCGTGGATTCCGGGCCGCAGTTTCCGTCTGAAGGCTCAACCGGAAACCGTATCCCGTTTTGAGAGCTGATACCGGGTCGCAGTTTCCTCTAGCGGGCCCAACCGGAAACTGCGACCCGGTTTTCGGCCAAATAACGGGATGCGGTTTCCGCAAGCACGCTCAATCGCCCTATATTTCAAGTCACCTTTAGCTAACATTTGCGCAGCTCAACGGCCCCACCTGCGCGTTTTTTAGTAAACCTTGGCATACTCGGCGAACGGTATGAAGATGCCGGCCAGAGGGTATTGCAAACGGTCGCTCCCGTGGTATGTTTTTGCCCGAATCAAACCGGCGCGCATCGTCTGTAGCGTCGGTCAACAGAGAGGAAACTACCATGGCTCATCCCGTAATTGATGCCGACGAGTGCATCGCTTGTGGCGTTTGCGTCGACTCCTGCCCCGCTGGCGTTCTGGAGCTCCAGGACGTCGCTACCGTCGCTGACG
>JAUMNV010000084.1 GCA_031295725.1 Collinsella sp. | reverse complement strand
TGGTGGCACCCTAGCGAAAGGACGATGTATGGCACATGTCGATGACCAGCGTGTGGCGCGCGTGCTCGATGCGCTCGAGGCTCAGCACCCCGGCGCACAGCTGCTCGTAAACGACCCGTGGTCGATCTATTACCTGACCGGCTTTTATGCCGATATGTTCGAGCGTTTTTGCGGCGTGCTGCTCGCACGCGATAGCGAACCTGCGATCTTGGTCAACGCGCTGCATCAGCTGCCCGAGTACGACAATGCCCGCGTGGCCTATCACACCGATACTGACGTCGTGGCCGACGCCATCGTTCGCGAGGTCGATCCGAACAAACCGCTCGGCATCGACACCGTCATGCGTTCCGGCTTTTTGATGCCACTCATGGAGCGCCACGCAGCCAGCGAGTTTTTCCTGGGCGACTTTGCCGTCACCGCCGCGCGCACCCACAAGGATGACGCCGAACAGGAGCTCATGCGCGCGTCCTCGGCCGCTAACGACGCCGTGATGGCCGACGCCATCAAGCTCGTCCACGAAGGCGTGACGGAGCGCGAGATTGCCGACCAGATGCTCGGCCTGTATCGCAAGCACGGCTGCGAGGGCTTTAGCTTTCCGCCCATCGTGAGCTTTGGTGCTAACGCCGGCGACCCGCACCACGAGCCCGACGACACCGTGCTCAAGCGCGGCGACGTAGTGCTGTTCGACATTGGCGGGCGTCATCGCAACTACTGCTCGGACATGACGCGCACGTTCTTTTGGGGCGATCCGGACGAGGAGACGGCGCGCATCTACGACATCGTGCGCCGCGCCAACGAGGCCGCCGAGGCACTCATCGCACCGGGTGTGCGCATGTGCGACCTGGACCGCGCCGCGCGCGATGTGATTGAAGACGCGGGCTATGGGCGGTACTTTACGCATCGCCTGGGTCACTCGATCGGCCTGCAGGACCACGAGCCGGGCGACGTTTCACTCGTCAACGAGCAGGTCGTGGAGCCGGGCATGACGTTCTCCATCGAACCGGGCATCTACCTCCCCGGCCGCACCGGTGTCCGCATCGAGGACCTGGCCCTGGTGACCGAGAACGGCGCCGAGATTCTCAACGCCTACCCCCACGATCCGCTCCGCCTAGACTAGGCAATGTGGCAAAGGGACAACCCCTTTGCCACATCCTGCCAAGGCTTCGCCACAAAAACGGCCTATCTACTACGTTTAACCCGCACGGGTCGACCATAACCGACTTTTCGCAAAATCCGCAAGCCATCTACCTGCGGTTTTAATTTCGCAATGTTCCGTGTGGTCGAGGGTAACCGGTCAAACGTAGTAGATAGGCCAATTTCGTGGCAAGCGAGTCAACTCGGGGCACAGGGCAGCTAAAAAAGCCCCGTCCCAAATTGGCTGCTTTTGAGTTGCGGTGATATACGGACTGTTTGAGGCCTCTGGCTTGTAAAACAGTCCGTATTTCACCGCAACTGATGAGGGGATGGGTTAGCGGAGCAGACCGGCTACTTCGCCGGCTAGGGTGATGGTGCCGGCAGCTACGAAAGGCTCGTCTGCGGCATCGAAGGCCGCGAGGGCCTCGGACACGCTGGGGTACACGCCAACAAGCTTGTCAGCGTCCACAAGTGCGGCGAGCTCCTCCGCCGGCAGGGCGCGATCGGAATCGGTCTGGGTCACGACCACGCGCGGGAAAGCCGGGATCAGCACGTCGACGATGCCCGCCACGTCCTTGTCGGCCAGCGCGGCGCACAGCAGCGTGGGGCGATTCTCCACGCACGGATCAATCTCGTCCAGCGCGCTCACAAAGTTCTCGCAGCTCTGGGGGTTATGACAGGCGTCAATCAGCTTAAGCGGATCGGTCCCCAGCACGTCAAAACGACCCGGTGTGGGGCAACCCATAAGCGATGCATCCAGCGCATCGTGGTCGAGCTCGCGACCCAGATACCCCTCGCAAAGCATAATCGCGCACGCGGCATTCTGCGGCTGATAGGCCGGCTTGACCATGCTCGACGTATAGATCGCACGTGGCGTGGTGCAGCTAAACTCAACCGTGTCGCCCACATGCACCGGCACCTTAGTCGTGGCATGCCTCACCACGAGCGGCACAATGCCGCACTCTCGACAACGGGCATCCATCACGCGCTGAACGCTCGCCTCATGCGTGCCCTCGCCCAGCACAACCAAGCGTCCGGGCTTAATGACCGCAGCCTACTCCCCCGCAATGGCCTCGAGCGTATCGCCCAAAATACGTGTGTGATCGAGCCCAATGCCTGTAATGGCCACGGCGACAGGATCGGTCGCACTCGTAGCATCCCAGCGTCCGCCCATGCCGACCTCAAGCACGGCCACGTCCACGCAAGCCTCGGCAAACACCACCAGTGCAGCAGCCGTCAGCAGGTCAAACGGCGTGATGGTATAGGCGCGCTCCCCCGCCGCCACACGACGGGCATTCACTCGATGCCCCGCCTCAACAGCGGCCGAAACGCCACGGGCAAACGCCTCATCGCTCACAACGCGCCCGTCAACCTCCATGCGCTCGGGATAGCGCACCAGCTGAGGCGACGTATACAGCGCGGTCTTGAGCCCCTCGCCGCGAAGAATAGCAGCCGAAAAACGCGTAGTCGAAGTCTTGCCATTGGTACCGGCAACCTGAATGCAATCGAAATACTCGTCCGGACGCCCCAACTCATCGAGCATATCGACAACCGTCTCGAGCAGAGGACCAGCATCCCCAGAAATCCGCCCCGTATCGGCAGCCAGCCCAACAGCCTCACCAAACGAAAGCAACTCAAACGAGAAAGGAACGACATACGACCCAGAACGCTTAGCCATAACTCAAAGTCCCCCATAACAGAAAAAGAGGCCCACCAAAAAGAATGAGCCCCTCACGTTGACAATATCAGCCTTTACCCGATTGCAGCGAGAACAAGGCCACAACCCAGTGGCCCTGACCGGCAGGAAGCGGACGCCCCCGTAACCGCCATGGGAGCGGTTTGGGGCTTTGCTCGATACAAGTTCCGCACGAGCCGAAGGCCACTTAATGTGGCCTTCGTGCGAGCAGGACTGTCCGCAGTAGCGAGCAATGCCCCAAACCGCGTCCCCCAGTACCGCCTACGAGAAGTCAGCAACCTGCGAGTTCAGCGCCGCCAGGATCTCCTTGAGCTCAGCTGCACGGTCCCTCTTCTTCTGCACCACCGCGGGCGCGGCCTTGGCCACAAAGCCCTCGTTGGCGAGCGTCTTCTCGCAGCCGGCAAGCTCCTTCTGGGCCGCGGCAATCTCCTTCTCCAAGCGTGCCTTCTCGGCCGAAAGATCAACCTTGCCCTCGAGCACCACAAAGACCTCGACGCCACTGTCGACCACGGCGATGCTCGCGGCCGGCTTCTCAACGTCGGTACCCATGACCAGCGAAGCCGTGTTGGCCAGCGGCTCAATGGTCGAGCGCAGGCTCTCGAGCTTCTCGATGTCCTCGGCACCGGCGCGTACGACCACGTCGAGCTCGGCCTTGGGGCTCAAGCGATAACGCGAACGCGTGGCGCGGGCGGCGGAAACGACGGTGCGGCACAGCTCAAACGCGCGCTCGGCGTCCTCGTCAACATACTTGGCGTAGTCGGCGGGCTCGGGCCACTTGGCGATCATGAGCGCCTCGGCGCGGTTCACGTTGCCCTCGGCGTCCAGATCGAGCACACTCGCCGGCATGTTGTCCCAGATCTCCTCGGTAACAAACGGCATGAGCGGGTGCATCAGGCGAATGGAGGTGTCGAGCACAAAGATCAGGTTGCGCTGCGCCTGCAGACGGCCCTCGCCCTTCAGGCGGGCCTTGGTGACCTCGACGTACCAGTCGCAGACCTCGTTCCAGAAGAACTGCTGCACGCCGCGGACCATGTCGCCAAAGGTGTAGTTCTCGATGCCCTCGGTGACCATCTTCACGGCCTTGGCCAGGCGGCTGAACATCCAAGCGTCGGCCGGCGTCTCCACGACGGGCTCGCCGGGCGTGTAGCCCTCCATGTTCATGAGCAGGAAGCGGCTTGCGTTCCAGATCTTGGTCACAAACGACTTGGCCTGCTCGGTACGCGGGCTGTCGATAAGCTTCTTGGTCTTCTTGTCGATGTTCGCGTCGAACTTAACATCCTGGTTGTTGGTGCACAGCGTAAGCAGGTTGTAGCGCATGGCGTCGGCACCGTACATGCCAATGAGGTCCATGGGGTCAACGCCGTTGCCCTTGGACTTGGACATGCGGCTGCCGTCCTTGGCCAGGATCGTCGGATAGATGACGACGTCTTTAAACGGCACCTCGTCCAGGAAGTACAGCGAGCTCATGACCATGCGGGCGACCCACAGCGCGATGATGTCGCGCGCGGTGACGAGCGCCGTCGTGGGGTGATGTCCCTCGAGCAGCTCCGGCTTTTGCGGCCAGCCCTGCGTGGCGAAAGTCCACAGCTGAGAGCTGAACCAGGTGTCCAACACGTTCTCGTCCTGGTGTACGTGATGGCCGCCGCACTTGGGGCAGACGTCGGTGTCCTCGGTAAGGGCGTCCTCCCAGCCGCAGTCCTCGCAGTAGAACACGGGGATGCGGTGGCCCCACCACAGCTGGCGCGAGATGCACCAGTCCTTGAGGTTCTCCATCCAGGTGGTGTAGGTCTGCGTCCAGCGCGCGGGGTGGAACGTGACCTTGCCGGAGTTGACCGCATCGAGCGCCGGCCCCTTGAGCTTGTCAACGGCCACAAACCACTGCTCAGAAAGCCACGGCTCCAGTGCGGCGTCGCAACGGTAGCAGTGCATGACGGAGTGATCGAGGTCCTCGACGTGATCGAGCAGGTCGTGCTCCTCGAACCACTTGATGACGGCCTCGCGGCACTCGTCGCGGTTCATGCCGGTGAACTCGCCGTAGCCTTCGACGACCACCGCGTGCTCGTCGAAGATGTTGATCTGCGGCAGGTCGTGAGCCTGACCCATGGCGTAGTCGTTGGGGTCGTGGGCCGGAGTAACCTTAACGAAGCCGGAACCGAAGTTGGCGTCGACATGCCAATCCTCAAAGATGGGGATCTCACGGTCGACGATGGGGAGCTTGACGGTCTTACCCACAAAGGCGGCCTTCTCGGGGTCCTTCGGGGAAACGGCGACGCCCGTGTCGCCGAGCATGGTCTCGGGACGCGTGGTGGCGACGACGATGTAGTCCTGGCCGTTGACCGGCTCGGTCAGCGGGTAGCGCAGGTGCCACAGGTGGCCCTTCTCGTCCTTGTACTCGGCCTCGTCGTCCGAGATGGCGGTGGTGCAGTTGGGGCACCAGTTGACGATGCGCTTGCCGCGATAGATCAAGCCGTCGTGGTACCAGTCGCAGAAGACCTTGCGCACGGCCTGGGCGTAATCCTCGTCCATGGTAAAGCGCTCGTTGTCGAAGTCGACGGAGCAGCCCATGCGCTTGATCTGCTCGACGATGATGCCGCCGTACTCGTGGGTCCAATCCCAGCAGGCGTCGACAAACTTGTCGCGGCCAATCTCCAGGCGGCTGATGCCCTCGCTCTTGAGCTTCTTGTCGACCTTGGTCTGCGTGGCGATACCGGCGTGGTCGGTGCCGAGCACCCAGCGCGTGGACTTGCCGCGCATGCGGGCCATACGGACAATGGCATCCTGGATGGAGTCATCGGTGGCGTGGCCCATGTGGAGCTTGCCGGTCACATTGGGAGGCGGAATGGTGACGGTGCAGTCGCCCACGCCCTCACGGCGCTTGTAGTAGCCGCCGTCGAGCCACTTCTGCAGGATCGCCGGCTCGTTGGTCGACGGATCGTAGTTCTTGGGCATTTCTTCCATATATCTCTCCCTTGCCCGTCGGCGTGTCCGCCTGCTTGGTTTTCGCTCGGTCAGGTCCTGGGCTCGCACGAAGAGCACATTTAGTGCTCTTCGGCTCGTGCGGAATCTACGAAAACCAAGCAGGCGGACACGCCTTAGGTATCGATTACTTCAGTCTGAATGGACTTTGCTGAGACTTTAAACAAACACACAGAATAACACAGGTAGTTGGGGTTATTGCGTATATATAAAATAGCCTCCGACCGCGGGTGGTCGGAGGCTATTTGCAAACACGTTTTAGGCTGGTTTAGCCGTAGATGCGCTGGGCCTGCTCTTCGCCCTTTACGGAGGCTTCGGTCACAACGACCTTGGAAACACCCTCCTCGCTGGGCAGGTCGAACATCGTCTGCTGCAGCACGTCCTCGCAGATGGAGCGCAGGCCGCGGGCGCCTGTCTTGCGGGCGAGCGCCATGCGGGCGATCTCGTGCAGGGCCGCGTCCTCAAACTCAAGCTCAACGTCCTCAAGCTGGAACATCTTACGGTACTGGCGCACCACGGCGTTCTTGGGCTCGGTCAGAATCGACACCAGGTCGTCCTCGTCGAGCGCCTGCGTCTGGGTTACGACAGGCGTGCGGCCAACGAACTCGGGAATCATGCCAAAGGCGTTGAGGTCCTGCGGGAGCACCTGGCGCAGCAGGTCGTTCTCGTCGACCGAGGTGGGGCCGGCGATCTCGGAGTTAAAGCCCACGCCCTTGTTGCCCACGCGATCGGCGATAATCTTGTCCAGACCCACAAAGGCACCGCCACAGATGAACAGGATATTGGTCGTGTCGATCTGCAGCAGCTCCTGCTGGGGATGCTTGCGGCCGCCAGTGGGCGGAACGCTGGCCACCGTGCCCTCAAGAATCTTAAGCAGCGCCTGCTGAACGCCCTCGCCCGAGACATCGCGGGTAATGGAGAGGTTCTCGGCCTTGCGGGCGATCTTGTCGATCTCGTCCACGTAGATAATGCCCACCTGAGCGCGCTCAATATCGCCATCGGCAGCATTGATGAGCTTGAGCAGGATGTTCTCCACGTCCTCGCCAACGTAGCCGGCCTCGGTAAGCGCAGTGGCGTCGGCGATGGCAAACGGCACCTCGAGGATGCGCGCGAGCGTCTGGGCCAGCAGGGTCTTACCGGTACCGGTGGGACCGAGCAGCAAGATGTTGGACTTGGCGAGCTCTACCTCGTCCATATCGTCGTCGAACTGCGAGCCCATGTCGTCGTCAAAGGCAGACACCGCGGCGCCGCCCTCGATCACGCGACGATAGTGGTTGTACACGGCCACCGACATGGCGCGCTTGGCGTCCTCCTGGCCCATAACATAGGCCGAAAGCTCGTCATAGATCTCGTGCGGCGTCGGCACATGCGTAATGACCTGGCGGGCATCGTCCTCGAGCTCAAAGCCCTCGGCCTCGGGATCCACGGCAGGCTGCCCGGCAGCCTGGCCGTGGTCGTTGAGGAAGCCCGGCAGCTTGCCGTTGCGGGCAGCGTCCATAAAGTCCGAAGCCAGCGACTCCTCAAGGATCTCGGAGCAGGCGGCAACGCACTCGTCGCAGATAAAGATGTTGGTCGGACCCTTTACAAGGCGGCGAACCTGCCCCTGCTCTTTTCCGCAGAAGGAGCAGCGGATGGGGTTGCCATTCTCGTCAAAGTTGTCCTGCATGTTTCCTGCCATCCTAGGCGTCCTTCGCGGCGAGATCGCGCGAGGTGACGATACGGTCGATCAGGCCGTAGTCGAGGGCCTCGGCAGCGGTCAGGTAGTTGTCGCGCTCGGTGTCGGCCTGGACCTTCTCGATCGGCTGGCCCGAGGCATCGGACAGGATCTGGTTGAGCTCGCGGCGGGTCTTCTTGATCTCCTCGGCCACGATCTCGATCTCGGTCTGCTGACCCTGGGCACCGCCGCTGGGCTGGTGAATCATGACCTTGGAGTGCGGCAGGCAGAAGCGCTTGCCCTTGGCGCCGGCCGAAAGCAGCACGGCAGCCATAGACGCGGCCATACCGACGCAGATGGTGGAGACCTGCGGCTTGATGAAGTTCATGGTGTCAAGAATCGCCAGGCCAGAGTAAACCTCGCCACCGGGCGAATTGATGTAGAGCGAGATATCCTTCTCGGCATCCTGGCTCTCAAGATGCAGCAGCTGGGCAACGACCAGGTTGGCGCTGACGGAGTTGATCTCCTCGCCCAAGAAGATGATGCGGTCGTTGAGCAGGCGCGAATAGATATCGTAGCTGCGCTCGCCGCGCGGCGTCTGCTCGATAACGTATGGCACGAGGGCGGAATCGAACTTAGCGATCATACGCATCTCCATTTCTCT
>JAUMNV010000081.1 GCA_031295725.1 Collinsella sp. | reverse complement strand
GGAAAACAAAAATACGTCGATTGCTATCCGACAAACGGGTCTGGAATTGCATTCACCGGCATTTCGGGGCAGATTGATACACATGTACGAAAGGGAACCTATGTGGTGCGTTGGGTTGGAGCTGCTGCAGGCCCGATATGGCTTGCGGTCTTGCGCCCCGATGTCCAAATAGGTTTCTCTCTCTAGACGGGAAGTTGCTCATGGACGCCATATATGACGGAGATGACTGGGTCGATCATTATACTTGGCGCCTGGTCGGCTCGGATGACAATGGGGATGTGGTGTTTGATGGACTATGCCCAAAGCATCTCCATCCTTTTGTCTCGTCGTTAATTGAGAGTTCCGCTCGTGTTGCCCCCTACAGCTCGGCGTCGCTTCATGATACGGACGTTTTGAAGACCATAAGGGAATCAATTGACGATGGCACGATGAGCGGCCCGCTGTTTTCTCGGCTTGTGGGGCTAGATGAGATTGGCTCTAAACGACTGCTTGCGGGCGAAAAAGTGGAACTCACTTATCGGTCGATGATTTCAATCCTGCGGCTAGCCGATGTTCTTCGCAAATAAATGAGGCTTCCATGGCCATGCAGCGGTCTAGTACTCCTTTACGGGATGCTCCTCGCCGAATCCACCGTCGATGCCGAAGCGGCACAGTCTGTCGATTGCTCGAAGATGCTCGTCAATAGCAGCTGCAATTTTGGTGTCGATCTCGCTGTCATGGTCGTTGAGGCCGCGAACTGCCTCGTCGGCGGCCATAAAGGCCTTGATGGCCCGTGCGAGCTGGTTCTTAAAAGCATCAACCTCCTCAACTGCGGCAGATCGGTCTGCTATCTCGCGTTCGTGTCGTTGAACGATTTCCTGTGTGTTGCTCATGCTATTCCTTTCCCTCGGGTGTTTTACCTAATATATCGCCCTGTGCGGACACGATTCTCGCTCACGACACGGCGGTAGCAAATATCACAAAGTCGCAGGTAGACGACTCAACAGGATTCGATTTACGGGGCGATTGAACCTAGGGTGGTGGGATGTTCGCGACACCCATTTTCTGTGTCGCAAAACGCATCTGGTGAGGTCGTTTTTTCGGCCTTGACCTGCGTGGCGGCACTTTGTGGTGCTTTGGGTGTGCCCTTAAGCAGTGTTTGCATCTACCAGCGCGCGAAACATTTCGACGGTAATTCGTGAAACAAATTGCGGAACTATCGCTCCAACGGGTGCTGCTGCCGCTCAACGCGAGCGGTCAGCTTGGCCCCGCAAACGGCTACTCGCCCTTCATGGCCATACAGATGGCCACCTCCTGCTGGATGCGATCGAGATCGAGCGGCAGCGCAACCGGATGATGCGTCAGACGATGGGATTTCGACATGCAGTTGTTGATGCGCACAACGGAGAGCTTGTTGCCGTGATGCGCAGTCCCGATGATGCCTATGACTACTGCGACTATTTTGCCACGGCTCGTCGGGACGCCACTGTTCTCGATTTGTGGCTGAGATTTAAAACATCTCGCCTGTTTCAATGCGTTTTTTGGGTTTATAACTGTTCGCTTTTTCGGTTATGTCGCAGTTCACTAGTTCATTCATTACGTTCTTCATATCGTCTGTAAGTCAGTTATGCTGCGGTTACACAGCTCTGTTGTTGCGCTTTGTCGTAATTCAGCAATGGCATAGCCGGAGCTCGCCCGCAAGTGTCGTACGCTGCCGTACAAAACTGCGTTTCGGCCGTCCGCGTACTGCCAAGGCTCTGCCCTAGTACCCGGCGCCTGCGGCGGTTGTTCATATCTGAACTGCGACACAGCCGAACAAAGCAATTGCGACACTACGTAACTGTGTAATTGCTGAACTACGTGATAACGACAAAACTGAAAAACGTAACTGTTGAATTGCAGAACAATGAGCTAACGCCGCGAGTGCCGGGTACTAGGGCAGAGCTCTAGCGTGCGCCGCTTGCGGCGGTACGCTGCCGGGCATTTTGTACGGCAGCGTACGACTCTTGCGGACAGATTTCAGGGCCGAAAGTCCGATGTTCAATAGTTCTGTTATTACATGGTTACATAGTGCGGCTATTCCGCTTTGTCGTTATTGCGTTATGTCGCATTGTCGATATTGCGTAGTTCGGTTTTTCACTTTTTACGCCGTTCACTTATTCATTTGTTACATAGTGCTGCTATTCCGTGGCGTCACTTTTATGCCCACCGCGTGCGTATTCGACGGTGTGGGCAGCGTCTCCGAACACCTCGACTGCTGCCGCCACGAATTGCGGTGTGGTGCGCCTCGGGATATAGAAAGTTTTGTTACCGAACACGATTGCGATCCAGGCGTTACGGTAGATGAATTGATATGCCGCCTCTCTTGAGCGCTTACCGCAGCATTCCTCTGCAATCTCGTCGATCTGCCAGAGATGACCGAAGCCGACGATATATTCGGCGATGTACGCGCTCGTCTTGATTCGTACGCGCCGCGGGCGGCGGTATGGAGCATAGCTGCTTTTCCCGGGGTCCGCTTTAACGGGCACGGAATAGACCTCGGCTCGAGCCTTTTCGGCGACCACGCGCCGCGCATCATCGAGGCTATAACGCTTGCACAGGCGCTCGCCGTCGTCGGTCGAGCACTTCACGGTGATTGACTTGATATGCGGCGCCAGATACTTGTACATCCATGCTCGCGACGCGCCGAACTCCCACCGCAGATCTTCAATACTCAAGAACTCATCCATCTTCTGACCTCGATTTTCTGCCGATAAACGAGAAATCCCGCAAGAGACGCATACTTGTACCCCCATCGTAAATGTGTGTACAAATCTGCCGCCGACCCGGGCGGTTCGGCGCTTGCCAGGACTCCGCCCTTGGACCGGGGAAGGATACTCGCGCGCCTTGTTATTACGATAACGGACAAGGGGGAAAAGGAGCCAGTTCTCAAATTATTACGATAAAAGACACAGATACGGCGGCGTGCGCGGTGGTGCCTACGGGAGATTATTACGATAACGGACGCAGCGGCAAACCCTGAATCGCGCCCCTGAGACGGTGCAAAATGGCCTTGTGAGGCCATTTTGCACGCCAGCTTCGTTCAACGTCAGACATTCAAGATGTCAGACGTTGAACCTGCGGCAAAGACGCAGCTAGGGCTGCTAGTTGCCTACAATCGCTCGCGTTACTCGCTTGTCCCACGCGTAGATGTCCGACAGTGCCGTCAGACATTGTCAAGCCAATGCTTCACAGGGATTTTTACAGAATTCGTATCATTCTCGCTGCCAACCCTCTTGTACATCAAACCCTTAAAGTTCATGAAGGAGCAGAAGCATGTATGTTGATGTATAGGACTCGATCCTATACAAAGATATCGGTATATCTCCATTGCAAGCGCAGTTCCCACGAGACTGTTCGTAAAACAAATTGATCCCTTTGGCACGGGCATGTGGACTATGTTTTCTTCAGCTTGTTGGAGGAAAGAGAGATAGGATTTCATATCGTTCTTCTTTTCGAGAATAGGCCCAATTTCCCCATCAGCTACTCCAACAGCACAAAATGCACAGGGAATGTCCTTTTCTATACATGCTTCAAGAACTATTGACCTGGGATTGACCCCTTCCCCACAGTCTGCAGCGCAAACAAGCATTGAAGTCCTCGAAGGAACGCAACGCATGAGATCTTCGGCAGAGCGGACGTAAGACGCAACTGGATTAAGCGAAAGATCCGGATAGCGATTGACGAGTGTTTTGGAAACTGCCTCTACTTTTGCTTCTCCTATTTCGTCGGGACCAACAAGAAACTGACGATTTACGTTTGACCTCTCAACTCGATCCCCGTCGATTAATGTAAAATGCCGAACTCCAGCAGCAGCCAAATGCTCCACCACCACCTGCCCTATGCCGCCCATACTAACGATGGCAAGATGAACGGCACCGATTTGCTTAAGTAACGTCAGCGGAGCGTCGGAATAATAAGACAAAAAGCGAGCTGTCCTCGAGCGGGGTGATTCCAGCTCGTATTCTTCAGTTTCTAGAAAACCAAGTTCGTTGAGCCTTAGCAAGAATCGTTGCTCGCGAGATTCAAGGCTCGTCTCATCTATCATATTTTGTTTGGCGAGCTGTTCAAAAAGATTCGTACTCAAATCAGAGATTTTGACCCTCACTCGCGATTTTAATCCTTGCAATATAAGTTCGTTGGAATCTCTCCTGATATAAGCACTATCGTTCCAATAGAACATTTAATATCCTTTCCCTCAAGCCTTCTTCTGGAAAAGTGTTTCGCATGAAGAAGGCGCTGGAGAGTCGTCCGATCGGCAGAAAACACGCAGCCTCGCCAAACAGTTCGACGGCTCTCTCGTTAAACTCCTGGCGCGAAATCATGCCAGAAAAATACCTGCTCAAAACCGATAAATACTTTTGGAGACGCATTCGGTTGCCCAAGCCCGTCAGTAGTGCGAGTTGATAGTAGATAAAAATAGGGTCATTGAAAGTATTCGGAATTAAAAGCAGGTGCACATCCGCCTGATCCGATTGAGGAGAGAAATAATCACTCGACATGAGCTTTGGATAATACCTGCCTGACGATGATAATTGAAGCGCTATAAGTTTTACAATCTTTTTATTGGGGTAGTATTTGTCGCATGAAATTGATAATTTCGCAGTCATCTCTCTTTGTTCATCGGATTTATTCACGCCGTAATCGAAGGAGGGGTCTTTCAGTTTCGGCGACAGAAGTCTTCTGATTGCCTCTGTGTCAACGAGAGAGAGGATGTTCCTACGTCCTTCTTCGTCAGCGAAATAGGGAGAGTGCTTGTTTGAAAAAACGATAAAAGCCTCTATGCCAGATAATCCATGGTGCAGCCGCGCGCTCTTGCAATAGCGCTCAATTAATAAGGGCATGTTTGTATTACAGCTTGCCATGGTTCTTCCGAGAAGAAAACACAAGACGTCAATCCATCTATTCTCGATGTGCTTTATCGTCATAGTCTGAGTGCACGCAGCGCTGCTCAGTTTGACTTCCTGCCTTCCGATTCGCGTAACAGAAAAATCATTGACACAAAAATAGTGAGAAGAGAGGAGATGTAAAAATGGTCCCACCCTTCCTCCGGTCCGGAATGCAATGGACAGCGACTTTGCATGATTGCTTAGCGAATAGCAGTGACCATCAATTACATCTATTCTCAAAAAGAAAGTCTTTAGAAAGCCGCTGCAATTGTGATGGACGTAGTCAAGCTTCCTCCCCAACTCGACAATATGCTCATTATCATGTCGACTTGTAAACCTAATCGTCCTGTCATCATATTCAACTTCGAAAAAAGGGGAATGAGGGCATCCCGATGCATCGAGTATTACTGGAACCCCGGCGATGCTCGAAATGATTTGTGACGAATAGTCATGTCCATCAAGAAGGCTCGACGCTTCGGATAGCTCGTCAATCGATATGTCAATTCTTGGAGACCTGCATTCCTACCATTTTTAATGAAACAACGGCGGTAATTGCTATCGCGATTGAACCAATAATACCGAGCGCTATCTGAATGGGGTATAACCCC
>JAUMNV010000080.1 GCA_031295725.1 Collinsella sp. | reverse complement strand
GCCTAGCTCTTCCATCACATGCAGCGTGACGGGTGCTTCGGGCTTGGGCGGAAACGCATCGACACGGCCCTGCACCAGCGCAAAGCGCTCGGAACCAAAATACTTTTCGATAAGCGGAGCCGCCGAGACGTGGTCCTTGTTGGTGAGCACGGCAAGCTGCACACCCGCGGCGCGCAGGCGGTCGAGCATCTCAATCGTGCCGGCATAGGGGGCGGTGTGGTCCTCCTTGTGCTCGCCGTAGTAAGCCCTAAACTCGGCAAGCGTCTGCTCAAACATACGGCTGTCGCCCGCATACTCGGCAGGCATAAAACGCTCAACTAGCTTGAGCATGCCGTTTCCCACCTTGTAGCGGTACTCGTCGACGGCGAACGTGGGCCAGCCGTGCGTCTCGCAGGTATGGTTGCCGGCGGCCGCCAAGTCCTCGAGCGTGTTGAGGATGGTGCCGTCCAGGTCGAAGATCACATGGGAAAAAGCTGCTGCCATGGGTGCTCCTAATTAATTAGGGTGGCGGTCAAGTGTTTATCATCATAGCGCGGGCGTCGCGGGCTTACGCGATGCCACGGGCAAACGTTCTAACGAAATCGCTAAAATCATCGGTTTGCAACAAGCGCATAGTGCTGTCGACCGAGGAGAACAGTTCAATAATCAAGTCGAGCGCATCGCGGAATAAGCCCATTTCATTTTTGGCAATTCCGATCAGGAAAACAAAATGCACGTTGTGCCTGCCCCAAGGAATCGGGGCGTCGTTGTGGATTACTGCGATAAAGGAATGCTTCGAATAGCCATTAATGGAATGTGGGATGGCGAGGCAGTCGGTAAAAGCCGTCGAGGAAATCTTCTCTCGTAAATGGACGTCTCGTAGATAGGCTTCGCCTGCGAGCCCTAGGCTGATGCATCGCTGACCGAGGAAATCGATATAGCTGCCTGGGTTTTCGCCAAGTTCGACATTGCGCGCAAATAGTTCTGGCCTCAGCACCCGTTGTAGGAACAGGCGTGCTGACCTCATACGTTTTTCATCGAGCACATCGGAGAGGTTTGATCTAATTTTACGGAGATTCTGCTTTGTGAGGATGGGTCCGATAAGGACCTTGCAGCCGTGCGATATCGGCACATCGATGGTGGTAATGACGATGTCGGCCTCGGGCAAGTTGGCTAGGTAGCCGCTGCAATTCATGACGCCAATGATGTTGATCTCATCGCCGAGCGCGTGCTTAAGATCGCTTACGAGCTGTCGGGCAAAGTCGTGATAGGACTCCACAATGACGATACAGGTTGCGGTGTCATCGGGAGTCGAGATGCGCTCGAGCCAAGCACCGATATGAAACGCAATAAAGGCAATTTCATTTTCACCAATCGCAATGTCAAGCTCAAGCGAGAACCGGTGTGCGAAATAGACCGCCATGTCGTAAATGGGCGCATGCTCTTGCTTGATTTGTGCCGCTAAGGGGTTGGGATAACTCACGTGATAGATGGCGCGCTGGTAGGCGTTATACATATGAAGCGTGAGTTGCAAAAGGAGCGCTTCATCAAAATGCGGAATGTCGTATCGTGTGCAGGTGTCGCAGGAGATGGCTTGCACGGTATCGAGGAACGACTGGTCCATAAGCGTCGAAAGCTTGTCGTAGGAAAGTTCATCGTAACTGTAAGGCTCAACAGAAAGCGCAATAAGAAGGATGACCTGCTGGTAGTCAATGTTAGGGATGGAGCAACCGAACTCGTTCTCAAAAAACTCTGCAATTCTCGAAGCGCATCGCAGGATTTCATCTCGTTGCGCAAGGCACTCGAGCATGGCGTTGGCGTCGATAAGATCGTCGCGCTCGGAGAGCTCGTTTTTTGAGGTGAGGCGAACGATGATTACCAGGACATGTACAAGCAGGTTGTTGAGTGCGTAGTCGTTCAAGAAAAGTCCGGAGCGTTGGCAGATCTCGACGAGCTTGGCGAGGATTCCTTCGATATCGAAGTCGGGGAACATTTCCTTAAGCGTTTGGGTTGAAGAAAAATAGCCATGCGAATGGCGCATGGCAATGTGGCCGAGGAGCTTGCGTTTATCTTGTTCTCGGCCTACAAGGCTTGTTTTGAAATCATGCGTTTCACAGCTAAGGTTGAATCGCTCGACAATCTTGCGCACCAGGGGCATCACGCTGCTTGCGAGCGTGCTCTCCCCGATAAACAGCGAAGACGAAAGGTCGTAGACCGAGAGGGGCGTCGATGCGTTTGCGAGCTGTGAGATAACATTGATGGCGCGCTGTTCGGCAGTGTCAAAATAAGCGGGCGTGAGGGAAGATGCCTGACATCCAACCGCGTTCGTGCTGCGCTCCGGCTTGTTTTTCGCAATGCGTGTTCGGAAAACCCGATAGCCTTGACGGGACGATTCGATGCGAATCGCCCCCGCCTCGTTAATCTCAGCAACATAGTTGCGGATAGAACGTTCGGTGGTTCCGACGGTTTTGGCGAGTGTTGACGCCGGGATCCAGGTGCTGGCATGTTCCAGCACATAGACGAGGCGCTCCATGCGTTTGGCTTTTGCCGATCCCATGCCAGTGACCTCCGATTGACATGTCTTTACTAAATAGCTTGGCTACACGAATGATAAAGGCATTCTGAACGGCTTGATATTTGAAATTTTCCGCCTAGGTGGCAAATTGCGCGTCTTTCCGCTTGGCGGAAAATTTTCGGTTCGTCAGTAAGGCCCTTCGATTCGTATATTGCAGTCAGAAAGGGGCACGCGGAGTCGACACGCCTGCTCGTCAACGGGGCGCGATACGCCCGCGTCGAAAGGAATGAACCATGGCTGATGAAAATGGAGTCGTCCGCATCCTGCTGGCTTGCGGTATTGGCGCCTCGACGGGATTTATGGCCGCCAATATGCGCAAGATCGCCAAGGCAAAAAGCATGAACGTTACCGTTCATGCAGTTAGCAAGTCTCAGATTATGGAGTACGTTGACAAGATTGATGTTTTGCTGCTGGGTCCGCATTTCGCAGCGGAGGTGCCCTCGGTTCGAGAGCAAGTCAAATCCCATGGCGTCAAAGTCATGGCGATTGATCCTGACTATTATGCCGCGCTCGATGGCGAGAGCATCCTCGAGGACGCGCTTGATCTCTACGAGGAAGATTAGGGGCGGCAGATGAAGGGTTTCATGGATTCTATCCAAGGATGGATTACCAAGCACATTGTGCCCGTGGTGAATAAAATTACCGCAACATATTGGTTCAGTATTATCGCCGACTCTATTCTCTACATCGTGCCGTTTTCGATGGTGTCTGCCATTCCGAGCCTTTGGAACGTGATTCGCACGTTTGTGCCGGCGTTGCCGGACATTTCTCCGATCAGTACGTATTCCTTTGGCCTCATCGGCCTGTTTGTGGTGTTTGTCATTCCGTATAACGTTCTTGTTAAGGAAGACCGCAAAGATCGCGCGATGATCGCCGGCTTTACGGGTATCGGCACATTCATGCTTTGCATGAACGCTCAGACTACCGATGTTGGTACTGTGTTCGACATCGGCAAGTTTGGCGCGGGCGGCATGTTTACGTCCATGGTTGTCGGTTGGTTTGTTGGTCTTATCTATAAAAAGACCGCTCGCCGTTCGTTCTTCAGCGAAGACTCCGTCATTCCCGATTTCGTCAAGAACTGGTTCGATAACATTCTTGCCATTCTATTTGCGCTGCTTGTTGCTTGGATCGTGACTTACGTCGTCAAGGCTGACGTATTTACGATGGTCAGCATTATCATGTCGCCGGTTACGGGATTTGCCCAAACGCTTCCGGGCACGATCTTCATGTCGAGCATTAAAGACGTGTTCTACTTCTTTGGCATTTCCGGCTGGGTATTCACTCCGGTGACCCGCACGATCACTCAAGCGGCTATGGCCGAGAATATGGCCGCCGCCGCCGCCGGTAAGGTTATCCCCAACATCCAGGCTTATGGTTTCTCGCGCTATACCATGATTGGCGGCGAAGGCTCAACTCTTCCGCTCGCTATCTATATGCTGTTCGCAAAGTCTAAGAAGAACAGGATGCTTGGTAAGGCGACCCTCGTTCCCTCCCTGTTCAACATCAACGAGCCGCTTGTGTTCTCGAGCATCGTCAACAATCCGTTCATGTTCATCCCCATGCTTCTGCAGTCAATTATTCTTCCGGCGAACGCATGGATGTGGATGCACCTTGGTTGGGCGAGCCTTCATACGCAGATGTTCGATATGAACAATGCCCCCAACGCCGTGTCCGCATTCTTCATGTCCGGTGGCGACTGGCGTAACGCCCTTCTTGTCTGCGTGAATCTGCTGCTTGCCGCAATTATCTGGTACCCCTTCTTTAAGGCGTCCGATAACTACCAAGTTGAGCAGGAAGAGAAGAAGGCTGCCGAGAAGGCTGCTAAAAAGGCTGCGAAGAAAGCTGCCAAGCAGGCCGCCGAGCAGGAGACTGCCGGTCTCGAGCCGACTGCCTAAATGACAGTATTTCCGGTGCGGCGGGGCGTCCGCGCTCATCCGCACCGCCATCTGCAAGGTATTCCGAAGGGATTCATATGGATATCAATCAGGTCGCCATGGAGGTCATTCTTAATGCCGGCGACGGACGAGCCGATATTGAATTGGCGCTTACATCGTGCGCAGCATTCGATTTCGATGGTGCCGAAACACACCTTAAGGACGCTGAGGCAAAAATCCTCCAGGCCCATAACGCTCAAACCGAGACGATTCAGGCGCAGGCTGCAGGGGAGGACGTTGAGTACTCTCTCTTGTTCACTCATGCGCAGGACACGCTGATGACTATAAGTGCCGAGCTCCATCTTGCCCAGCGGCTGCTGCCCGTTTTCCGTGCGCTGGCGTCCAAAAACGCCTAGGAAATCCGAAACCAGAGAAAAAAGAGGACTGTTATGACTGAGAAATTTGAGACGCCCTTCCCCGATGGCTTCCTTTGGGGCGGTGCTACCGCCGCAAACCAGATCGAAGGTGCTTGGAACGAGGGCGGCCGTGGCCCGGCCACGTCTGACTTCGTCCGCATTGTGACCAAGAAGATGCGTGACGAGGAGCCTAAGGAGTTTGACGAGCGCTTGCCGCATAACGCTTCGACTCGGGAAATGGTCGAGGACATGAAGGTGCATCCCGAGAATTGGAATCTCCCTAAGCGACGCGGCATCGACTTCTATTCTCACTACAAAGAGGATCTTGCCCTTCTTGCGGAGATGGGGTTCAAGGTTTTCCGCATGTCCATCTCTTGGAGTCGCATTTTCCCCAACGGCGACGATGCTGAGCCCAATGCCGAGGGATTGGCATTCTATGATTCTGTGTTTGACGAGTGTCACCGTTTGGGTATGGAACCGCTTGTGACGTTGTGCCACTTCGATACGCCGCTCCATCTGGCAGAGGAGTATAACGGCTTTGCCAGCCGCCACACGGTCGATGCGTTTGAGCGCTATGCTGAGACTTGTTTTAAGCACTATAAGGGCAAGGTCAAGTATTGGCTTACGTTCAACGAGATCAATAATGTGATTACAAATCCGTTTACCTGCTCCGGCGTGATTTTCCCTCAGGGCGAGACGGGCAATCCCTATTATGGCAAGTGGGCGTTTAAGTATCAGGTTGCCCACAACCAGCTCGTCGCTTCTGCTAAAGCAGTTATCAAGTGCCACGAAATTGATCCCGAGGCAAAAATCGGCAATATGCTATGCCGTCTTGAAAACTATGCCGAAAGCTCAAAGCCCGAGGACCAGCTGCAGGTGCTTTTTGAGGACCATTTCAACTGGTTCTTCTCGGACGTACAGGCAAAGGGCGTGTATCCGTATTATATGGCGCGCTTCTTCAAAGAGAACGGTGTCGAAATTGAGAAGCAACCCGGCGATGATGACGTCTTGCGCCGCGGAGTAATCGACTTCGTGACGATTAGTTACTACATGACGTACATCATGCGCTACAAGGGCGAGCCGGTCCCCCGTCCTTCTGGTAGCCTCGTTTCTCAAATTAAGAATCCTAACCTCGAGGCCTCTGAGTGGGGTTGGCCGATTGACCCGATCGGATTCCGTGTCACGCTCAATCATATTTACGATCGCTACCATCTTCCGATCTTTATCTCGGAGAATGGCCTGGGCGCGGTGGACCGTCCCAATGCCGACGGTTTTATCGAGGACGATTACCGTATCGACTATCTTAAAGCTCATGTTGAGCAGCTCGGCGAGGCAATCAAAGACGGCGTGGACGTGTTCGGCTATGCCTGGTGGGGTCCTATGGATCTGGTGAGCTCCGGTACCTCCGAGATGGTCAAGCGCTACGGTTTCGTCTACGTTGACATTGACGATGAGGGCAAGGGGACGGGCAAGCGCTCCCGTAAGAAGTCGTTCTACTACTACAAGAAACTCATCGCCTCGAACGGTGCCGATCTGTCCACCGACAACATTGTGATTGAATAACTCGGTCGGAGAGGAGTTTAGGGTGTATTCGAAAACTACCAAGGTCGTCAATCCGTCCGGCTTGCATGCCCGCCCGGTCTCTCTGTTCATTAAGAAGGCTGGGGAGTTCGAGAGTGCCGTGACGGTCCGCAACGTTACGAGGGGCAGCGATTCCAGAGATGGAAAATCGATCCTTGCCGTTATGGGTCTTGCCATGACGTGCGGGACCGAAGTTGAAATCTCGGCGGAGGGTCCTGATGAGCGGGAGGCCGTCGACGCGCTGGTCAAATTGATAGAAAGCGGCTGCGGAGAGTAGCTGCGGAGGCGGTGGGCCGTTGGCTCGCCGCCTTCTTTTAGAGAACGATTGCAGAAAGGTGGCAGGTGTATGGGCGGTGCGACGATGAAGGCATGGGGCGCCATGGCTGCCTCGGCGGTGGCGTACGCAGCGGTGATTGTCGGATTTGATGCGGCGACGGCCGCGTTGCTTCGGGATGCGACCAGTTCATCGAACAACGAGCTGGCGTTGTCCGCGCTTATGTCCGGCATAGGGTTTGCTGCATTTATCGGGCTTTTGGCTGTCGAGGTGCGTACGTATCGTTCGATTGTTTGTCATGCGGGGGAGGGGATAGAAGGCCGAGACAAAGTTCTTCTTGGATTTGCGCTCTGGTTTTTTGGCAATCTTCCCCTGAGTTTCGTGAATGTTTTTGTCCAGATGCGTGCCTCGATTCCGCTGGCGGACATGAAGGGTCTGTTCGCTCAGATTGCGCTGTCTGTGTCGTTGCTCGTTGCGGCCGCGCTGCGGTTTAGAGGGAAGTGAACAGCTCGGTCGGCTTTTGCGTCCGAGGCCCTTGGATAGTGGGGAGCGAACAATGATCAGCCGCGCGATGATTGAAAACTTTATTAATAGGAACCGAGATGAGGCGGTTGTCCTGCTCGAAGAGCTCGGCAAGATAGCCGCGCCCAGTTATTACGAAGATCAGCGTGCGGAGTTTTGTTACGATTGGTTTGTTCGCGAAGGCGTGGGCGAGGTTTGGGTTGATGCCGCAAAGAATGTCGCATGTAAATTTGGTTGCGATGGAAGCGACGACATTTCTGTGTTCGCAGCTCATATGGACGTGGTGTTCGACGACCGAGAAGAACTTCCGATGCGGCGTGAAGGGAACACTCTGTATGCCCCTGGCATTGGTGATGACACCGCTAATTTGGTGAACCTGATGATGGGATGCCGTTTTTTGCTGGAAAACCGACGCGATTTAAAACGCGGGGTCATGATCGTTGCCAACTCCTGTGAAGAGGGGCTGGGAAACTCAAATGGTATTCGAGAACTGTTTTCCAACTACGGAGCCCGGATAGGTAGGTTCGTCTCATTCGACGGTTATCAATCCCAAGTGACGAGCATTCCCGTGGGGTCTCATCGCTATCGCGTGCAGATAAAGGCGCGAGGGGGACACTCATACCTAGAATTTGGCAATTCGAGTGCCGTTGTCTATGCGGCAGAGCTCATAGGGCGCTTGTACTCTCAAAAGCTACCCGATAAGGGGCATGCGACATACAATGTCGGTCGCATTGAAGGTGGGTCAACGGTTAATTCGATACCAGAATTCTGCGAGATGCTCTATGAATATCGATCGAGTGATGAGGAGTGCCTGACGTTCATGAGAAGGCAAATGAACTCTATCGTTA
Source organism: Collinsella sp. (assembly GCA_031295725.1). Classification (GTDB taxonomy): domain Bacteria; phylum Actinomycetota; class Coriobacteriia; order Coriobacteriales; family Coriobacteriaceae; genus Collinsella. The sequence continues at coordinate 1,240 of JAUMNV010000080.1, read as the reverse complement.
GCGAATTCCGTGCTGCCGGAGTAGACATGAACGTTCAGACGATTGGTATTAGGCCTGGTATGGGCGATATCGATCGAGTTGCATTGCGATCTTGGACAAACGAAAACATCGAGGCTGTTCGAATGTGGTTTGACGGCGAGGTGGACGAGGGTCCGTATTCGACCGATTCAAACATACCGCTCTCTCGGGGGGTTTTCGCGAATACTATCGGAACCGTAAGGGGAGGCCTGGCGCATACGCGCGGAGAGTGGGTTGACCTTGATTCGATTTCCTCTGGAATGGGAATTGTCTGCTCGTTGATTGGCCGTTGCCTGGCCTAGAACAGCTGTCCCATCCGCGCCCGTCGCTGTGCTAGCAAATTCTCGGCAGCTGCTCTCCCACGAGCATGTCGAGGATGCGGGTCGATCCCCAGCCGGTGCGTACGCGCACGGCGGGTCGAGCGCCCTCGGCAAGCGGCAGCACGCGACCGATGATGGCGGCATTCTCGCCGTAGCGGGCGGCGCGCATGGCGCTCAGCGCGGCATCGGCTTGCTCGGCCGGCACGACGGCAACCATCTTGCCCTCGTTTGCCACCTGCAGCACATCGTAGCCGAGCATCTCGCAGGCTGCCTGCACGTCGGGGCGCACGGGCACATCGTCCTCGTCGATCTCCATGGCAACGCCGCTGGCCTGCGCAAACTCGTTGAGCGTCGAGGCCAGGCCACCGCGCGTGGGGTCGCGGAAGCAGCGTGTGTCGGGTGCTGCGGCCAGAACGTCGGCAATCAGGTGGTTGAGCGGTGCGGCATCGCTTTCGATCGTGCTCGAAAACGCCAAGCCCTCGCGTTGGCTCATGATGGCGATGCCGTGGTCGCCCAGCGTACCCGATACCAGAATGACATCGCCGGGCTGACAGTTGGCGCCGCTGAGCGCTACGCCCGCGGGTACCTCGCCCACGCCGGCGGTATTGATATAGACGCCGTCGGCCCCGCCGCGCTCGACCACCTTAGTGTCGCCCGTGATTATGGACACGCCCGCCTCGTGCGCCGTCTCGGCCATCGTCTGCACAATCTGGCGGAGCCTATCCATGGGATAGCCCTCTTCGAGGATAAAGCCGCACGACAGGTAGCGCACGTTGGCGCCCGAGGTCGCGACGTCGTTGACGGTTCCGCACACGGCGAGGCGGCCGATGTTGCCACCGGGGAAGAACTGCGGCGAGACTACAAAGCTGTCGGTCGACATGGCGATGCGCCCGCTCGCGGGC
>JAUMNV010000059.1 GCA_031295725.1 Collinsella sp. | reverse complement strand
GACGTGTGTCATCGGCGAGCTCGACGGAAAGGGGAAGTACACCCTGCAGAGCGGCGGGGGCCGGGAGTCGGTAGACCCATTCGTGGCAGAGCGTCAGCGGGAATCTCATCTGACAATGCTCGGGCACAAGGTGCTTCGGTTTACGTTTGATGAGCTCAAGAATCCGGGGAAGCTGGTTGAGAAGATGAGGTTAGCGGGTATTCCGCGACGGCCCGATTTGGCTGAGGAGTGGAGACGTCAGTGGTATGGGCGCTGAGAGGTTTTGTCTCGATCTGTAACATCAGGGGGCCCAATAACCCAGTACCTGTTACAGATTGAGACATTTCCCTGGTTTCGCTGGGGTGGGACTGCAACGTATTCCGTCCCCCACATCCTCTCGTCCCTCCGTTAACCGATATGTCCGCAGTAACCCTGTTGGGCTGGGTGATAATGGACAAATGTTCAAGTTAATTGTGAGGGAGGAACTCGATATGGAGTCTGCCGATCGTTCCACGTTGTTTATCAATGCGACCGTCCTGGATGGTTCGGAACATATGGAGCCGCAGCCCGATATGGCCGTGGTCGTTGAGCGTGGTCTCATCACGTGGATGGGGCCGAGTGCCGTGGCGCAGGCGCCTGCAGGTGCCGAGGTCATCGACCTGGCAGGGGCGTATCTCATGCCAGGCCTCATCAATATGCATGTGCATTTGTGCGGCTCGGGCAAGCCGGTCTCGGCGGGCGATGCGGGCGCGCTGATGAAGAAGCTCGATAATCCGGTGGGCCGCGCCATCGTCCGCCACATCCTCAAAGGCAGCGCCCAACAGCAGTTGGCAAGTGGCGTGACCACGGTGCGCGGCGCGGGCGACCCGCTGTTTGCCGATCTTGCCGTGCGCGATGCTATCGATGCCGGCAAGTATCAAGGTCCTCGCCTGGTGGCGCCGGGAACGGGCGTCACGGTGCCGGGCGGCCATGGTGCAGGCTTGTTCGCCCAGGTGGCCAACAGTCCCGCCGAGGCAGCCGAACAGGTGCGTGACCTGTATGCGCGCGGTGCCGACGTCATTAAGCTGTTCGTAACGGGCGGTGTGTTCGACGCGACTGAGGTGGGCGAGCCGGGTGTGCTGCGTATGCCGGTGGAGGTTGCCGCAGCGGCGTGCAAGGCAGCACACGATATGGGCCTTCCGGTTATGGCCCATGTCGAGAGCACCGAGGGTGTGAAGGCCGCGCTTGAGGCCGGCGTTGACACGATTGAGCACGGCGCTCCGTTGACGCCCGAGATCCTGGAGCTGTACCGCGGCGCCGCGGGCACACAGCTTGAGGGGCGTGCGCCGAGTGTGACCTGCACCATCAGCCCGGCGCTGCCGTTTGTATTGCTCGACCCGGAAAAGACCCATTCGACCGATACGCAAAAGAAGAACGGCGACATCGTGTGCTCGGGCATTATCGAGAGCGCTCGTGCCGCACTGGAAGCTGGCGTTAAGGTGGGCCTTGGCACAGATTCGAGCTGCCCGTTTGTGACGCAGTACGACATGTGGCGTGAGGTGGCCTATTTTGCCAAGTATGTCGGCGTGAGCAACGCCTTCGCGCTGCATACGGCCACGCAAGTCAATGCCGAGCTGCTGGGGCTGGGCGGCGAGACCGGCACGATCGAGTGCGGTAAGGCCGCCGATATCCTGGTGACGCGCGAGAACCCGCTCGATGACCTGTGCGCGCTGCGTGAGCCGATGCACGTGATGTGTCGTGGCGATCTGATGCGCAAGCTCAAGGTGAAGCGCATTCCCGAGGTTGATAACGAGCTCGACGCGATTATGGCAATGCCGGCCGAGGCACTGGCCGAGGAGCTCGCTCGCGACGGCGTGGCATAGGTGTGACAAAGGGGCGATCCCTTTGCCGTAATCAAAAAAAAGTCGAGGTCTCAGTGCGAGGCCTCGGCTTTCATTTTGTCTCACGGTACGGCGGCTACGAGCGCGTCTCCATCTTGGCGTGGCACTTGGGGCAGGTGACGCGGATCTTGCCCTTGCCCTTGGGGACGGAGAGCATCTGGCCGCAGTTGGGGCACTTGAGGTATGCCGTGGTCTTGCGGCCCTTCCACATCTTCTTGGCCGTGCGCTTGGCACGCTCAAAGTCTTCCTTACTGGTGCCGGCCGCGCGTGAGGTGCTGGCCGCTGCGGTTCCGCCGCCCAAGCTGGCGACGAACTTGCCCAAGCCGGGGACCTTAGCCGAGCCGGCGACAAAGGCCTCGTTCTCCTTGCGACGTGCATCGATATTTTTGGACAGGCCGCGCAGCACGCCGATCACGATGACGGCGATGGCGATCCAGCTGAGCCACTGGATGCGGGCTATCGATCCGATCATCGCGATGACAATACCCGCAAAACCCATCACGATGGTGAGTTCATCGGCACCATTGCGACCCTTCATAAAGTCATTCATGCAAATTGCCTTTCGTTCGATATGCTGCACGCCTTTATACCCGATTTAAAGCAAGGGGGACAGGTCAATCTGCACCAAGGTGGTGCAAACATACCTGTCCCCATTACACCAAGATGGTGCAAAGTAACCTGACTTCCTTGCACCAATTACCTGGCGAGTTTGTCGACGACGCGTTCGATCTCGGCGAGCTTGGCTGCCTTGAGCTCCTCGTCGCCTGATTCGATGGCCGAGGCGACGCAGCCCTCGATGTGAGCTTTCAGCACATCGGCGTTGATGCGAGCGAGGAGCGCCTGCGTGGCCATGAGCTGCGTGGAGATATCGACGCAATAGCGGTCCTCATCGACCATCCGCAAGATGCCGTCGATCTGGCCGCGTGCCGTCTTGAGCATGCGGGTCACTGATTTGTGGTCTGCCATCATGGCGGGTCCTCGTTTCTGGTCGATCTTTCGGATGTCCCCGTCAGTTGCGGTGAAATACGGACTGTTTAAAGGCCTAGGGCGGCTCAACAGTCCGTATTTCACCGCAACTTCTGAGGATTGAGTAGGCAGCGTCTACTACGCGGCGGTCACGGACAGGGCGTGGAACTTCTCGCCCGCGGCCTCGACGGCGGCGGCGAGCTGCTCGGCGGTCACGGTGTCGGCGCACTCCACCTGGACGGTCTGGGTCTCGTGATCGGCGTCGGCGTCGGTCACGCCGGCAACGTTGAGCAGCGCAGTCTCGACGGTGGCATCGCAGTGGCCGCACATGAGGCCGGAAGTCTTGATTGTGTATCGCATAGGTATTCCTCTCTGTTGCGTCGGCTTTCCCAGGCACCCGACCTTGACCTTCAAGCCGTCGCTCGCGTATCAAAGTACGCGTCGCTCCTCTTTCAGGTCAATCTCGGGCATCTGGAAAACCCGTTCTAAATGGACTTAATGGTGAGCCTATTTTGCCACTTTAGGCTTAAAGGATTTCAGGCGCAGCGCATTGCTTACGACGCAGACGCTCGACAGGCTCATGGCCGCGGCGCCAAACATCGGCGAGAGTTGCCAACCGGTGAGGGGGAAGAACACGCCCGCGGCGAGCGGAATGCCGATGCCGTTGTAGAACAGCGCCCAGAACAGGTCCTGCTTGATGTTGCGAATCGTGGCGCGCGAAAGCTCGATGGCGCGGGCGACGTCCATGAGGTCGCTGCGCATGAGCACCACATCTGCCCCTTCTTTGGCGATATCGGCGCCGGTGCCGATCGCAAGGCCCACGTCGGCGCGCGCCAGGGCGGGGGAGTCGTTGATGCCGTCGCCCACCATGGCGACCATGCTGCCCGCATTCTGCAGCTCGCGCACGTGGCGTTCCTTGTCGGCGGGGAGGACGTCGGCGATGACCTGCTTGCTGTTCAGTCCCACGCGGCGGGCGATTGCTTCGGCCGTCACGCGGTTGTCGCCGGTGAGCATGCGCACGTCGACGCCGAGCTTGCGGAGCGCGGCGATGGCCTCGGCGCTCGTTTCCTTGACCTCGTCAGCCACGGCAATGGTGCCGGCAAGCTCGCCGTTCTTGGCAAAGAACAGCGGCGTCTTGCCCTCGGCGGCGAGCTGTTCGGCAAGGCCGGCGGGCACCTCCGCGCCCAGCTCGTCCATCAGGCGCACGTTACCGGCGGCGATGGCGTTTTGCCCTTCGCGCGCCGTCACGCCACGACCGGGCACGGCGGCAAAGTCCTCGACCATGCGCGCGACAATTCCGCGCGCCTCGCACTCGGCCATAATCGCCTCGGCCAGCGGGTGCTCGCTCGAGCGCTCCAGCGCGGCAGCCAGCTTGAGCAGCGCCTTTTCACTCATGGCGGGCGAGCCGTCAGCGCGCGTGGCTACCACGATATCGGTCACGGCAGGCTTACCCCGGGTGACCGTGCCCGTTTTATCGAGCACCACGGTGCCCACGCTGCGCAGGTTCTCCAGCGCCTCGGCGCTCTTAAACAGAATGCCCATCTCGGCGCCCTTGCCGGTGCCCACCATAATAGCGACGGGCGTGGCCAGGCCCAGCGCGCACGGGCAGCTGATCACCAACACGGCTACGGCGGAGGTGAGCGCCTCGTTCACGCTGCCGGTCAGCGCCATCCATACCGCAAAGGTCACGGCCGAGATCGCGAACACCACGGGCACGAACACGCCGGCGACCTTGTCGGCCATGCGGGCGATGGGCGCCTTGGTGGCGTTGGCGTCCTCGACGAGCTGGATGATCTTGGCCAGCGACGTGTCGGCGCCCACACGCGTGGCGCGGAAGGTAAACGAACCGGTGCGGTTGACGGTGGCGGCGTTGACGGTATCGCCGGCGGTTTTTTCCACGGGGATAGACTCGCCGGTGAGCGCGCTCTCGTCCACGGCCGAGCTGCCTTCGAGCACCACGCCATCGACGGGGATGGACTCGCCGGGGCGCACGCGCAGGACCTGGCCGGGAAGGATGCTGTCGGCGTCGACGGTGGCTTCGGTGCCGTCCTCTGCCACGACGGTCGCAGTCTTGGGCGCCAGGTCGATCAGCGCCTCGATAGCGCCGCCGGTTTTGGACTTACTGCGCGTCTCGAGGTATTTGCCCACGGTGACGAGCGACAGGATCGTGCCTGCGCTCTCAAAATACAGATTGTCCATGCCCGTCATCATGGCCTCGTGGACCTGACCCGCGGCTAGCTGGTCGGCCATGATGAACATGGCGTAGAGCGACCAGGCGACGGAAGCGGTGGCGCCCACGGCGATGAGGGCGTCCATGGTGGGCGCGCCGTGCGCGAGCGATTTAAACCCGTTGATAAAGTACGCGTCGTTGACATAGACGATGGGGATGAGCAGGACGAGCTCGGTGAGGGCGAGCGTCATGCTGTGGGTATGGTCGGTGAAAATGCCGGGCAGCGGCCAGCCGAGCATATGCCCCATGCCTATGTAGAACAGTGGGATGAGGAATGCGATCGAGACGATGAGGCGGGTGCGAATGGCAGAGGCGGCGGCCTCCAGCTTTTTGGTCGGCGACTCCATATGGGTGACTCCAGACCTGGCCTGCGAGCTGCCGCTTGAGCCGGCGGCACCGGTGCCTGCGTCGACGGGTGAGGCCGAGTAGCCCGCGTGGTCGACGGCGGTGCAGATATCGTCGGGGGAGACCTGCGCGGGGTCGTAGTCGACCATCATGGAACCGGCGAGTAGGTTGACGGCGACGCTTTGGACGCCGTCGAGCTTGCTCACGGCACGGTCCACGTGCGCCTGGCAGGCGGCGCATGTCATGCCGCCTACGTCGAACTTATCTTGAGCCATGGCTTCTCCTTTCTGTGGTTCGGTGTTGAAATTGTTAACCTGCCGATACTATACACCCATACCCCCTGGGGGTGTCCAGTATAGAAAGAAATGTATGACATTTCGTTACAGATGAGGGTGGTTGGTTGGCCGATGGACCGTCTCAACCAATCATCTCAATCTGTAACGTCTGGACCGGTTTTTGAACCATAGCTGTTACAGATTTTGACAAACATTTCAGCCGAAAACTAACGTCTTGATCTGTAACATCTAGACCGGTTTTTGGGTTTTAACTGTTACAAATCGAGACAACTGCCGGGGAGGGGTCCCGTCACGGCAAGACGCTCGCCGCCTAGATACAGAACCCGGGAATCACACAGGTTAGCTTGTTTGGCTTTTCCGCAGGCGTTGCGTACGTAAAGACGTCGCCGTCGTGGCCCACACGGTTTATGTAGAGCGTGCCTTCGGTCTCCGATGAGTCGGGGCTCACCGTGCGCTCCCACCAGCAGGTGTCCTTGCCCTTCCACTGGCGGACCATCGTCTCGTTCGTGGAATACGGGCTCACCTTGAGCTCGCGGAAGAGCTGATACTCCTTGCCCTCGCCGTTGTAGATTTCTGCCAGGTAGTGATAGTCCTTGGCAAACGAATCGGGCGGTTGCGTACCGCACAGCTCGACCATGGCGGGCAGCCAAAGGGTTGCGGGCAACTCGCTCAGACACGATGCACTGTTGGCGGCGCCAGCGTTATTCGAGACCTTTTTGACAGATTTGATGAGCGCGCGCAACTTGTTGGGCAGCAGCTTAAGGCCGTCGCCGTCGAGCCATTCCCGCAGCTCGCAAACTGCCCAGCCGGCGCTCGGCGGTTCAGCCGCAGCGTTGCGCTCGGCAATACCCGCGTCGAACATAAACGTCAGTCCGGCCTTGCCCGTCCCGTCCAGAAGCTCATCGTGACGGATGCCCACAAGCTGCGCGCCGACCTCCAGCCCGTTGGTGAGTTTCACGCGCTTGGTACACGGATAGGGGATATGCCCATCGGCATCGAGCAGGTGATAGCGCTTGGCAATCTCGCGTGCCTCGCTACGGGTCTCGGCGGCCTTAATCTTGAGCGAAATCTCCTGCAGCTGATCCCAGGTGTAGTCGTCAAGTGAACCGCGGATGCCGTCGAGGTAGTCGGGGATGCCAAAGCCATGGGTTGCCGCCCCGATAACGCTGAGCCCCGCAACGGCTGCGATAGCGCCGCCGATAATAAAGCGGCGGCGGGTCATGGCATCGTGGCGGGCCTGATTCAGGATCTCTCGTGCGCGCTCGCCGGCGACGTCGACCTTAAGGTGCGTGCCAGAATCGATATCAATTGCGGCCTCGTCTCCTGCACCTTCGCGGCCTTCGGATTCGGCGTCGGTGAGGTATGCCGAGAGCACCTCGAGCATCTGCTGCTCGGTGGGACGATCGCACTGCTCGACTGAGAGACCCTTCATGATGATCTGGACGAGCGCCTCATCGCCCTCGCAGCGCGGCTCGAGCGGTGCCGGCTTGGTCTTGGTCTTTACGAGATAGAACGAGCCGGTTGCAGCGGCGTCCGTCGACTCAAAGTCAAACGGTTTGCGACCGCTGTAGAGCTGGTACAGAATGCTCGAAAGCGCATAGACGTCGATTGCCGGCGAACGGCGAAGGGCCGCGATGCCTTCGATATCCTGCGTGAGCATCTCGGGCGCGGCGTATGCGGGCGTGGCAAAACGCCAGATGTCGGCGCGCCGGGTGATCGTGTCGTCGCCGAGAGCCATGGTCGCGGAGCCCATGTCGATGAGGCAGGGGTCAAAGGAACAATCAGCAATCTGCTGCTCGAGCGTTCGGCTGGTGGTGCGGAACATGATATTGGCAGGCGACAGGTCGCGATGGATGACCGGATTCACGAGGCCTTGGGTCATCAAGAGCGCACGAAGCACGGCGTTTCCGACGGCGGCGACCATCTGGGTGGTCAGCCCGCCCGAGGCGTCGTGCGGAAGCAGGGGCAGCGCCTGCTTGAGCGAGGTGCCCTCGACCCACTCCATGAGGATGAGAGGGTCATCCTCGCACGATCCGTAGCCATAGACGCGCGGAAATCCGCGCAGGTACGAGACGGTACACAGATGACGGTACTCCTCGAACAGCGCGGCGGTGCTGGCCAGGTGCGCTGTCGATTGCTCGGCGGAGCGGTCGGGGGCTTGGCCGGAAAGGATAGCGTTGTCCTTGAGCAGCTTGACGGCAAAGACCTCGCCGCTCGTGTTGGTCGCGCGCAGCACGTACCCGATGTTGCCGTTGTTGCGGTGGGCCGTCTGGAGAATAAGCGTCATAAACCGACGTTTGGCGTCGTCCTCGGCGCTGGGGTCGACCGCCACGGCGGTATCGAACGTATCGAGACGGATGAGTTTGTCGCCATAGGCGCTATCGGTAGTATCCATGGCGTTCCTTTGTCTGGCATGGGTTGCCGCACGTATACGTGAGCAGTGCGGATATCGGTAAAGTACCATGATAGCCGCACTGCCCACGTATACCGCTGTGCATTGTCGTTTACGACGCAGAAGGTAGAAGACGAAAGACGGACGGCGACCGTCTTTCGATCGCCGTCCGCGCTAGTCCACAATGACAAGGAATGTCGTATAGAGACCCAAATGAAGTCTGTCGCTGTTGGCGATTTCCACGGGGGGATAGATCTTGCCGGGCTCGCGTTGGTCGCGCGGCGGCTCAATCACAATATCGCCGTCGCGCGCGCCCGATTCGAGCACCGTGCCGTTGGTCGATCCAAGGCCCTGGGCGTACCAGTGCTCACCCTCAAGCCAAATGCGAAGATGCTCGCGCGATGCGTCGGCGCCCACATCGGTGATGCTGGGCGAGGTTTTGGGCAGAGAACCAATCACGGTGCCGTGCGGATCGCGTGTGAGGGGATGGATTTGCATGTCGGCGCAGTTGTCGGCATGGGTTCTGAGCAGACCGAGGTTGGGGGCGACGGTGCGCGGCTGCTCCAGGCTGCTCATAAAGCCACGTCCGACGGTAGTTTCGGTGGTGCCAAAGTGCTCGCCCGTCTTGCTGTCGCAAAAGCGCTCGACGGTGGCCACGCCCTGAACGGGATCGGCGAGCGCCCCCGTTGCCACAAAGAGCATAAGGTAAAGCGTGCTTTTCTCGCGCACGGCATTGCCGTCAAAGTTGTCGATGCGATTGAGGGCATTTGCATATAGGCGGCTGTCCAGCTTGTAGCTGGTGAGAGCCGACATCATTTCGTTGGCGGCCGGACCGCGATAGTGCTCGGCGATTGCCCGATAGGCGGACTCGCCGCCGCCGAGCTTGCTGCAGATTGCCGCGGAAAGGTTGAGCGTGGTGACGGTAAAGTCGCTGTAGATGGCGGGCGCGCACTGGTCAGGCTTGCGATGGACGATGTAACGGGTGAGATACGAGCGGTTGGAAGAGCATTTCTCGAGCAGGGTACTGCCGAGATAAGAGTTTCCATTGATGAGCATTCGGGCGATCTCGAGATGTTTAAGACCGCCGAACGAGCGAATATCGTTATAGAGGACCGAGCAAGGCGTCTCTGCTGCCACGGATACCTCCTTTGATTGCTTCCTAGCCAATATGGCGATAGGAATTAATGGCCCCCGGTGGGCGACGTATTAAATGGCTGCGCAATATATAGCGTAACTAAAGCAACATTATAGGCCACATGTTCGAAATTGCAGGAAGACTGAGAGATTTGGTTTGGACTGGACGGAAATCCCCCTCTGTCTTGATCTATAACAATTAGGGCCGATTTTACTCGTTAACTGTTACAGATTGAGACGTTTGTGAGCCGTGTCGACCGTTTGTCTCGATCTGTAACACGTAGAGGAAGATTCGCCCTGTAGATGTTACAGATTGAGACAATCAGCCGGGCCCACCTCGTCCGCCTCGTCATCTGTGGTTTACGTGGGGGCATGCGAAGCACGGGTATACTAACCGGCGGCGAATCTGCTCCATCGCTTAGAGCTGCTGCGTCTGGACGGCGCGTGATAGGGCTGCCAAAGCGATCGCCAGCGTGCTGAGCAACGTCCTCTCTGTGCGCACCTGTTTTTGTATGTATTAGCGCACTACCAAGCACGCCCGCGCGGCCGCATGCCGTGCCCATTGCGCGTGCAGATAAGGAACAACAACATATGCGTAATTCTGTATCTGACGTCACCGACGCCGAGATTCTGGACGAGACCCGCGAGGCCATGACCCAGGCTGCCTTCGATGCCGCCGATGAGGCCAATGCCGCCCAGGCCGTCGAGTCCGCTACCGAGAGCCTGCCCGCCTTTGACGAGCTGGGCCTCTCCGACGAGATGCTTCGTGCTATCGAGAACCTGGGCTACACGGCGCCCACGCCCGTGCAGGCCGGCTCGATCCCCGTAGTGCTCGAGGGCCGTGACCTGCTTGCCGCCGCTCAGACCGGCACCGGCAAGACGGCCGCCTTTTTGCTGCCGACTATGAACAATCTGGAGCACATCGCTCCTCCCAAACCCGTGCGCGAGCGTGGCGGCCGCAACCGCCGTCGCGGTGCTAAAAAGCCCGAGGGCAACGGCCGTGGCCCCGTGATGCTCGTCATCACCCCCACGCGCGAGCTTGCCCAGCAGATCGACGAGGTCGCAAGCAAAATCGCCGACGTCACGGGCCACGTTGCCGTGACCGTCGTGGGCGGCGTGAGCTACAAGCCGCAGACCGCGGCGCTCAAGTACGGTTGCGATATCCTAGTTGCCACGCCGGGTCGTCTGGTCGACCTGATCGAGCAGGGCGCCTGCCACCTGGACGAGGTTAAGGTCCTGGTGCTCGACGAGGCCGACCGTATGCTCGACATGGGCTTTTTGCCCGCCGTCCGCCGCATTGTGCGCGAGACGCCGGCCGAGCGCCAGACGCTGCTGTTCTCGGCGACGCTCGACGAGGAGGCCGTGGGCGAGATCACCGACCTGGTGAGCGACCCGGCCCGCGTGGAGATCGCGCCGGCCACGTCGACCGCCGACACCGTCGACCAGTTTGTGTTCCCGGTGTCCATCGAGGCCAAGAACAACCTGTTGCCCGAGTTCCTCAAGAAGGAGGGCCCGGAGCGCACCATCGTCTTTATGCGCACCAAGCACCGCGCCGACAGCTGCTGCCGTCGTCTGGAGCGCAAGGGCATCAAGGCCGCCGCGATTCACGGCAACCGCAGCCAGGCTCAGCGCGAGCGTGCCCTTTCGGCCTTCCGCGACGGTACCGTCGACGTGTTGGTGGCAACCGACGTGCTCGCCCGCGGCATCGACATCAGCGACGTGCGCTACGTCGTGAACTTTGACGTGCCGGCCGAGCCGACCGACTACATCCACCGTATTGGCCGTACGGGCCGCGCCGGCGAGCTGGGCTGGGCCATCACGTTTGTGACCGAGCAGGATGTCGATGAGTTCTACGAGATCGAGAAGCTCATGGACAAGACCGCCGACATCTACGAGGCCGGCGACCTGCATGTGGGCCCCAATCCGCCCGCGGTTGACCCCGAGCGCGATCCTGCGGCCTTTAAGGTGAAGAAGAAGACCAAGCGCGGCAAGTCCAAGAGCAAGAAGAAGCTTGAGCAGGCGCGTCGCGACGGCAAACGCAACGGCGACGATTACGGCGATGTGGCCGGTCGTTCCAACCGCGGTCGAGACGAGCGTCGCGGCGACGGTGAGCGTCCGAGCCGTCCCAAGCGCGGCGGCAAGACCCGCGTGCGCGAGGGCGTTCAGGCTCGCGTGGACGAGGCTGTTGAGAGCGTGGCTCGCGAGGTAGCTGCCGAGGAGCGCGGCGGTGCTGGTGCCGCTGAGCAGCCTGCGCGCGGCAACCGTGCCGAGCGTCGTGCCAAGCAGTTCCAGGGCGAGGCACACCGCCGTCGTCGTGAGGACGAGGACCGCGGCGGTCGTCGTCGTGTCGAGCGCGAGGACGAGGGCCGCGGTTCGCGCGGTGGCAAGCGCGGTGCGGGCGACCGCCGTCGTTCCGGTCGTGATGACGAGCGCGGTGGCCGTGATGAGCGTCGCGGCGGCGAGGGCCGCGGTGAGCGAGGTGCCCGTGGCGGTGAGTCCCGTGGCGGCAAGCGCTTTGAAGAGCGCGGTAGCCGCGGCGGCGAGCGTCGCGAGGGTGCTCGCGGCAATGGCGGCCGCGGCGGCGCTGGTCGTTCTAACGAGTCGCGCGATCGTCGTGACCCGCGTGCCAGCCGTGATCGTCGCGATGACTGGCGCAACTACGACGATACCCGCGAAGAGCGTCGCGGCGGCTACCGTGGTGGTCGTGGCGGCAACCAGGCCGGCTCCCGTGGCGGCCGTGCCGGCGGTCGCGATAACCGTGGCAGCTACGGCAACAGCCGTGGCGGCAAGCGCGGTGGCAGCTCCCGTCGCCCCGGCGACGGCGGCGGCAAGCGCAAGTAAGATGCGCATCGCGCGCTAGCGTGAGACAAGCTAAGGGCCCGAGCAAATAACGCTCGGGCCCTTTTGTTTGCCGTGTCCATCGCTAATTCAAACGTGATGTTCTCGGGAATGCATCTGGGGGATGCTGAGGACCTATTTTCCGCCATGCAGCAATGGGTCCTATGGGGTGCGCCGTGCATTTTTTGGAGTATTCTGCAGTTCGAGTTGTCTGCATATGATTTGACGTCGCCAACGGTGGCTTTCGGATATCCCTAGCGAGCGTTCTGAGTCAGATTTCGTCGTTTTCCGGAGCAGGGGCGCGTCATTCTCGCCATGTCGGAACCCAAAATGACGCAGCGCCCTAAAGGTTTGCCCGCTCGGGGTATTGCTGGCGCGGTCACGTTGCAGAATACTCCGTTTTTTGCACGGGCCAGGATGGGGTACCTCGGGAGAACACGGCGGTATCCCGTAAATATATACAATCTGTACCGTAATTTATACAAAACGAAGAGGCAGACAGCGTAGGGTTGGTGCATTGGGGTGCTTGATGCACCAAAATGGGGATCCCACGTGCCGTATACTCTGGCTGGATGTGAAAACGGCTTGACGCGTTGCCAGACGTAGGGGGAGGGTGTCTCGATGAGCGTATTCGAAATTGTGTTTAGTCCGACGGGTGGAACGCAGAAGGTGTCTGGCCTTGTGGCCGGGGCACTGGACAAGAATACCGTTACCGTCGATCTGACCGATAGCGGGCTAGATTTCAGCGCTGTCTCGATGACTGAGGACGACGTGGCCGTAATCTCTGTGCCGGCGTATGCCGGTAGAATCCCGGCTGTGGTGGCTGACCGGTTGGGCATGGTTCACGGCAACGGAGCGCGGGCCGTTCTGGTGTGCGTCTACGGAAACCGCGCGTTTGAGGACACGCTCGTAGAGCTGGAGGACGTTGCGAAGCATGCGGGATTCCGGGTGATCGCGGCAGTTGCGGCCATTGCAGAACATTCCATTGCGCGACAGTTTGCTGCCGGTCGTCCGGATGCGCAGGATGCGGCGCAGCTCGCAGAGTTTGCGCAGCAAATTCAGCAAAAGCTGTTGGCCGAGGATACATCCGAGTCCTCTATTCCCGGCAATCGTCCTTATAAACAAGCCGGAGGTCACCGCATGGCACCCGAGGCAACAGGGGATTGTGTCTCCTGCGGTGCATGCGCCGCGGCGTGCCCCGTTTGTGCTATCGACAAGGGTGACCCCAAACGAG
>JAUMNV010000090.1 GCA_031295725.1 Collinsella sp. | reverse complement strand
CCGGCATCGAGCGCGGTGCTCAAGCAAATCTGTGAAGAGGCATTTGATCCGTGCCTGGTGACGGTTGTCGAGGGCGGGCGCGCCGAAAACGAAGCGCTGCTCGATGAGTGCTGGGACAAGATCTTCTTTACCGGTAGCGTTCCGGTCGGCAAACTCGTCATGGAGCGCGCAAGTAAAAACCTTACGCCCGTGACGCTTGAGCTGGGCGGAAAGAGCCCCTGCATTGTGGATGCGACGGCAAACTTGAAGGTTGCGGCGCGGCGTATCGCCTTTGGTAAATGGCTCAACGTGGGGCAGACCTGCGTGGCGCCCGACTACCTGCTGGTCGATGCGCGCGTGCACGACGAGCTGCTGGACCTCATCAGGGAAGAGGCCCGCCGTATGTTTGGCGAGCATCCGCTCGATAACGGGGATTATGGGCATATCGTCAACGCCAAGCATTTTGCGCGCGTGCGTGGGCTGATCGATCCCGATAAGGTCGTGCTGGGAGGCACGGCGCGCGAGTCATCGCTCAAGATTGAGCCGACGATTTTGGACGGCGTGACCCCCGATGACGCCGTGATGCAGGAGGAGATTTTCGGCCCCATCTTGTCGGTGCTGACGTTTGAGAGCCTAGACGAGGCCGAGACGTTTATTACGGATCGTCCGACGCCGCTGGCTCTGTATATCTTTAGCCAGGATCGCGCAGTTCAGCAGCGCTTTGTGCGTTACGTGCCCTTTGGCGGCGGCTGCGTCAACGACACGATTGTGCACTTGGCTACGAGCCATATGGGCTTTGGTGGCATGGGTGCGAGCGGTATGGGGCAGTACCATGGACGCGAGAGCTTCGATACGTTTAGCCACAAGAAGAGCATCGTGAACAAGGCAACGTGGCTGGACGTGCCATTCCGCTATGCTCCTTACGCAAGCTGGAAGCACAAGTTCGTGCGCATGTTTATGCATTAGAAAAGGGCGCAGGTAATACGAACAAGTGTTCCTATTACCTGCATTTTGCGTTAGACTACTGTTATGGAGCACGGATGGGCCAACTCCCTTTAGAAGGGATTTGGTATGAACGTAAGCGATGTTATTTCGTTATTGGCGTTGTTGATTGCGGCTATCGAACTCGGTCTGTTTATCGGCCGAATGAAATAGCCGCCCCCGCGTAAGCGAAGACGGCCACTTCTCACGATGAAAACGTGTATCGGAGTTGGCAAGACCCGCGGCAACGGGTGCCATCCGTGTTCCTATCTTATCTGCAAGCGTTCTGTCGCGCAAGCGTTGAGGCAAACGATTGAAGGACGCAGACAGGATGTATTTGTGTTCGCACGGGACCGTAGACTTCTCAATAAGGTTACACACCGGTTTATCCGGCCGTTAGAGGAGCTGCTATGTACGAGCCTTCGCGTGTTCTTCTGTCATTTCACATTGCAGGATTTCAGTATGCCGATGGCGCCTTGGTCTTGGGCGATCTTAAAGTGGGCGATAAGCTGACGCTGTGTGCCGAGCGCGATAATCCCCATGACCCTGAGGCGGTTGAGATTTATTACGGCAACACCAAGCTTGGCTATGTTCCGGGAAACGAGGTCGGCCCACTGTCCTTGATGATGTATTACGGCCACGAGGACGTGTTTGAGGCTCGCGTGCAACAGGTTGCCCCCGAACGCAGCCCGTGGCACCAGGTGCGCGTTGGGCTCTATGTGGTGGATGCTCGCTAATCGGTATGGGAGACTGCCATGTTTGATGACGATGACCTGTTCGATCTGACGGATGATCCGTTTGAGTGGGATATGCTACTCGATGACGATGAGTTGGAGCAGGACCGTAGGAAACGGCAGGACAAGAAAACTCAGAGTGACGCTTCGAAAAAGCAAGACAAGCGCCGCCGCGGACTGTTCGGTGGGCTCTTTGGATAACCGCCGCATCGCTACGTCTGTATACTTAGCACGAGTTGAACACGTTGCGAAATGAGGACATAGACGATGATGTGGTTTACCGCCGACCTGCACCTGGGCGATACGAATATCTTGCACGACATGGACCGGCCATTTGGCTCGGTCGAGGAGATGAACCGCAAGGTCATCGATGCCATCAATGAGTGCGTGGATGTGGACGACCGCCTCTACATCCTGGGAGACTTTACCTATCGTTTGCCCCTGGCGGAGGCGGTGCGCCTGCGCGAGCGCATTGAATGCCAGAACGTGACGCTCATCCGTGGCAACCATGACGGTGATTGGGAAGACCCCGACGTCCCGCAGATTTGGGATGACGTGCGCGATTACCTGGAGATTGCCCCCGGCTATGCCAAGGGTCATCGTCTGGTTATGAGCCACTACCCCATGCTCAGCTGGAATGGCAAGGCGCGTGGTGCCATCATGCTGCACGGGCATATCCACAGCAGGGGAGACCGCACCAACGCGCGCAACCGCGATCGTGAGCGCCCTATCTTTCGCTACGATGTTGGTCTTGATGCCAACGAGTATAGGCCCGTAAACCGAGACCAGATTCTTAGCTTCTTTGGGTTATAGGGCGCCAGAGCCACCACAAAGGGGACAGGCGCCTTTGTGGTGGCTCTGGCGCCGTTGCCATTATGGCAGCGGCGCCTTTTTTGTCCGTGCGGCGCGGTAGAGTGTAGGCGGTTGAAATTTGCGTCCATCGAGGAGCTGCTATGAACGAGATCAAGTGCCCGCATTGCGGCGAAGTTTTTAAGGTCGATGCGTCCGGCTATGCGGATATCGTCAAGCAAGTGCGCGATGCCGAGTTTTCGCGCGACCTGGATGAGCGTGTGAAGGCTGTCCAGCGCGAGGGCGAGCAGGCGCTGGAGCTTGAACGCTCGCGTTCGACGGCCGCCTTGCAAAAGGCAGAGTCTCAGCGCAACGCTCAGCTTGTCGAGCAGAAGAATGCTGCAGCTCAGCAGCTGGCACAAGAGGTTGCCAAGCGCGATGCCGAGCTTGCCGAGTTGCGCGCTAAGCTCGAGGGCGCTGCCGCAGAGCGCGAGAGTGCAAGCCAGCGCGCGGCGGTTGAGGCCCGCGCCGATGCTCAAAAGGAGAATGCCGAGCTCCAGCGTGAGATTGATAGCCTGCGTGCGCAGCTTGGGCGCAAAGATGACGAAGCAAAGCTTGCCGAAGCCGCGGTACGCAATGCGACTCAAAATGACCTCGCCGCGCGCGATGCTCAGATTGCGGAGTTGCAGGCAAAGCTTGCCGCCGCAGATAAGGCTCAAGAAATGGCACTCGCAACTGCTGCGGCCGAGGCGCAGCGTAAGCTCGAGGCTGCGCAAAACGAAGCGAATCGTAAGCTTTCCGATTACCAGACAGAAGTGCGTGAGAAGTTCTCGAATGCTAAGACTCAGTCCGAGCGCGAGGCCGAGGGCCTTCGTGCACAGCTTCGTGAGCAAGAACTTTCTGCAAAAATGGAGCTGTCGAAGGCGGTCGCCGCGGCGGAACGAGAGCGCGATGAGGCACGTGCCAAGCTGACGAGCGAGTTGGCGGTGCGCGATTCTCGCGAGGAACAGGTCAAGGCGGCACATGAGCTCGAGCTCGCGCAGGCCAAGCGCGCGAGCGATGACCTGATTCGCTACAAGGACGAAGAGATTGAGCGCCTTAAGGACATGAAGGTCCGCCTGTCCACCAAGATGGTGGGCGAGTCGCTCGAGCAGCACTGCGAGACCGAGTTCAACCGTCTGCGCATGACGGCGTTTCCCAACGCGTACTTCGAGAAGGATAACGATGCGTCCGAGGGCACCAAGGGCGATTTTATCTTCCGTGAGTGCGACGCGAGCGGCAACGAGGTCATCTCAATTATGTTCGAGATGAAAAACGAGAACGACGAGACCGCGACCAAACACAAGAACGAGGATTTCTTTAAGAAACTCGATCACGATCGTCGTCAGAAAGGCTGCGAGTATGCGGTGCTCTGCACCCTGCTGGAGCCCGAGAGTGACCTCTATAACGCGGGTATCGTCGACGTGAGTTACCGCTATGAGAAGATGTACGTGATCCGCCCGCAGTTCTTCATTCCCATGATTACGTTGCTGCGCAACGCCGCCATGGGTTCACTGCGCTATAAGCAGGAGCTGGCGGAGTACAAGCAGCAGAATATCGACGTCACGAACTTCGAAGCCAAGATGGAAAAGTTCAAGAACGATTTCGGCCGCAACTACGAGATCGCGAGCCGCAAGTTCCAAACGGCGATCGATGAGATCGACAAGACGATTAGCCATCTGCAGAAAACCAAGGAGGCATTGCTATCCTCCGAGAACAATCTGCGCCTAGCCAATAAGAAGGCCGACGATCTTACCATTCGCAAGCTCACGTGGGGCAACAAGACCATGAAGGCCGCGTTTGACGAGGCGCGCGGGGCTGCGACAGAGACAAACGATGAGCCAGCCGAGGCGGATTCGTATGAGGTCGAGGATACCGAGTAGGGGATAGCGTATCGCGCAAAAAGCGGGGCCGCTGGCGATGTTGCCAGCGACCCCGCTTCGTTTCGTTCCAGTATGTTCGGCTAGTCCTCGAGCAGGTCTTCGATAAAGCCGACGCGGTAGTTTTTGAAGATGACCTCGCCACCGTCTTGCGTGGCGTCCAGATCGACATCGCCCATGATGCCAAAATCGTGGTCGCCATCCTCGTCGGCAAAGATCTGGTGCACGTGCCATACGTGCGCGGTCTTCTCGCCGGACTCGTCAATGGAAAACATCGCGGCGCTGCGGGCATCTCCGTCGGTGAGGATCTCCTCGTGCTGCTCATGGTAGGCATCGAGCGCCTTTTGCCAGCGGATTTCGCTCATGCCCCAGTCGTCGTCGAGCTCGCCCAGGTCGCGAACGTGCTCGCGAGCGGCAAGGGTCACGCGGCGGAAGAGCGCGTTGCGCACCAACAGCGTGCAGCCGCGGCGGTCCGCCACGACCTCGTCGATGCCCTGCGGCGGCGCGGCGTCGAGGGCTGCCGGGTTGCCGGCGTTCTCCCACTCGTCCACCAGGCTCGAGTCCACCGAGCGCACCACAAAGCCCAGCCACGAGATAATGTCGCGCAGGCGCTCGTCGCGCTTCTCGATGGGCACGGTGCGGTCGAGTGAACGGTAGGCCTCGGCTAGGTAGCGCAGCAGAATGCCCTCGGAGCGGGCGATGCCGAGCTTTTGGATATAGCCCTTAAAATCGCTCGCGCTTTCCAGCATATCGCGCAGGACGCTCTTGGGAGAGAGCTGATAGTCGTTTGCCCAGGGCACTTCCTGGCAGTACTTGTCAAAGGCGGCGTCGAGCAAATCCTCGAGCGGCTTTTCGTACGTGACGTCTTGAATGCGCTCCAAGCGCTCCTCATACTCGACGCCGTCAGCCTTCATTTCGGCCATCGCGCGGTCGCGCGCAGCGCGCTCCTGTGCGCGCAGCACCTGCTTGGGGTCCTCGAGCGTTGCCTCGACCATCGAGATCAGATCCATGGTATAGGTCTCGCTCTCGGGATCGAGCAGCTCCAACGCGGCAAGCAAGAACGGCGAGAGCGGCTGATCGAGCGCAAAGTCCTCGGGCAGATCGACCGTCAGTGCATAGTCAATGTCTGGTGCGGCGTCAGTCGGGGCGTCGGGTGCGGGCGGCACCTCGGTGCGAACGACGACGCCGGAATCGATGAGTGTGGCGAAGATTTCATCGGCGCGAACCTCGAGCTTGGCCTTTTCCTCGGGGGTCTGCAGGCTCGTCTCGATGAGGTCGTGTACGCGGGCACGGGCGTCGCCGCCCTGCTCGACCACGCTAATCACCATGGAGTGCGTGATGCGCAGGCGCGGCTTGAGCGTCTCGGGTTGAGTCTCAATCAGGCGCTCAAAGGTCTGCTTGTTCCAGGTGACAAAGCCCTCGGGGGCCTTCTTCTTTTTAATCTTGCGGAGCTTCTTGGGGTCGTCACCCGCCTTGGCCATGAGCTTGGCGTTCTCGATCTCGTGCTCCGGGGCCTCGGCGATGACCATGCCCTCGGTATCGAAGCCCGAACGGCCGGCGCGACCGGCAATCTGATGGAACTCGCGGGCGCGCAGACGACGCATCTTGTAGCCATCGAACTTGGTGAGTGCGGTGAGGACCACGGTGTGGATGGGTACGTTGATGCCGACGCCGAGCGTATCGGTGCCGCAGATGACAGGCAGCAGGCCCTGCTGCGCCAAGCGCTCGACCAGCAGACGATAGCGCGGCAGCATACCGGCGTGGTGCACGCCGACGCCGCAGCCAAGCAAGCGCTTGAGGATCTTGCCAAAGGCCGTCGAGAAGCTCGTGCCTTTGGCGGCTTCCTTAATGGCCTCGCGCTGCTCCTTGCTGGCGATGCCAAAATTGGCGAGCGACTGTGCCGTCGCAAGGGCGGCATCCTGGCTAAAGTGCACGATATAGAGCGGGGCCTCGCCGCGGCGCATGGCGAGCTCGACCGTGCCCTCGAGCGAGGTCGTCACGTAGTCGTAGCTCAGCGGCACGGGGCGTGGGGCGTCGACAACCAAGTCGCAAGCAGCGCCGGTGTGTTCCTCGAGTGAGGCGGCGATGGCGGTGACATCGCCGAGCGTGGCGCTCATGAGCATAAACTGCGTGTGGGGCAGGGTGAGCAGCGGCACCTGCCAGGCCCAGCCGCGGTCGGTGTCGGCAAAGTAGTGGAACTCGTCCATGGCCACGCAGCCCACGTCGGCGCCCTCGCCCTCGCGCAGTGCATCGTTGGCAAGGATTTCGGCCGTGCAGCAGATGACGGGCGCCTTGGTATTGATATGCGTATCGCCGGTGATCATGCCGACGTTATCGCGGCCGAGTACCTGCACCAGATCGAAGAACTTTTCGCTGACCAAGGCCTTGATAGGGGCCGTGTAATAGCAACGCTTGCCCTGTGCCATGCCCATAAAGAGCATGCCCAGCGCGACGAGCGATTTACCCGATCCGGTCGGTGTGCCTAAAATGATGTGATCGCCGGCAGCCAGGTCCATGAGGGCCTCTTCTTGGTGATCCCACAGCTCAATGCCGCGATCGCTTGTCCATTCAAAGAAGCGTTCGAAGGCCTGATCGGGCGTGAGCCATGGTTCGGGCTCGCTACCATCCTCGGGCTCCCACCAGGTGGGGGAGAGCGCGCCGAGCGAGCCGAATTCGGCTTCGGTTCCCGTGCCGCCCGAGAACGAGCTGGCGGCGCCGGCGCCAGAAACGGTGCTGGCGGAAGTATCTGTCGTGGTCTGTGCCATGTGGTTGCTTTCTCTCGCCGTTTGTCCGCCAACTATTATGGCGTAGCAGCGGCGCGGGGTGCCAGCGCGCGAGAAAATGCAGGAAATGGGCGTTCTGCCCAGCCGTTTGGTGCAGTTGCCAGCTAAGTGAGTAGACTTTTTGCAATATCGCGAGCACATGGCTTTTGCGCAAGAGCTCTACCTGCGGTTTTAGTTTTCGTTATGCGGGTTGTGCTTGGCTATTGCAAAAAAGTCTACTCACTTAGGTTTGAGGGTCGTTCGCTGACGCCTATTTTCACTTGTTTGCCGACGCCGCGACCATCAGAAGCCCCTAGGACTCCTGCGGCAGGCGCTTCTTGCCTTTGCGGGCGCGGTTTCTAAAGTTCTCGACGGCCTCTTCCATGCCCAGAGGTACATAGGTGAGCGCATCGAGGTTTTCGGGCAGGTAGCAGGCAAGGCTTTGCTCCTGCGCGCGGCCCGCCGCGAGCTGTTCATCGCTGGGCTGCGCTCCAGGTGTGGCGCGAATGCCATAGACGGCGGCACCCATCTCGCGCGTGCGGCGCTCGTACTCGGTCTCGGGATGCTCGGGATGGTCGCGGCGTACGTCGTCACTTACCCAAAGCGTGTCGTAGCCGGCCGCGGCAAACTGTCCCAGGGCGTAATCGCGCAATGGTTTGCTGTCGGTGCGCAGCGTGACGGTGGCGTTGGCTGCAAAGAGCGGGCGGTAGAGCATCAAATGGTCGACATGGACGAGTCGTTTTTTGGCGTACTTGGCCTTGGGCTGCGGCGTGGGAAAGTTGATGGTGATGGCATCGAGCTCGCCTGCGGCAAATAGCTGTGGCAGCGATGCGGCGCCTCGGGGCAGGACGAGTGCGTTGGATAGCTCCTGCTCGCAGATTTTCTGCGCGGCATAGGCAATGCAGATGGGCTCCTGGTCCATGCCGATAAAGAGGGTGTTTGGCTCGTGGCCCGCGCGCTCTACAAGGTACGTTCCCTTGCCACAGCCAAGATCCAGGTGAAGGTGCTCGAAGGGCTTGCTGCCTGCGGGCGCACAGGCCTTGCGCCAATCTCCGGCATAAGCCTCGGGGTTTGTCTCAATCGCATCGGCGTAGCGCTCCAGGCGCTCCTTGAGCACAAAGTTCTTAGGCGTGCGAACGTGGACGGCTCCCATGAGGCTCCTTGGTCATAAATATGGAACGCATAGCTGCGCGTTCCGTCAATGGGTTGAAAAGGGGTGGGCATTATTTGCCCGAAAGATGCGGTACGGCTCGACGGCGAGTCGTCGGTGCCTACAGGCGCTTGAGGATCACATAACGGTTGAGCTCGCCGCTGCGACCGTCGGCATGGAAGCGCTCAAGCTCGCGCACGGGGACCTCGCCGCTCTTGTAGAACGTACGGACGCCGCGCACCAGGTCGGTGATCTGCTGATCGTCAAAGTGATGGCAGTAGCGGTAGGCGTGGCGGTCGTTTTGCCAGCCAATGAGGTGGTCGCCGGCTTCAAACTGCGCGGAATCGTAACCCTCAAACGGCGGGGTGAGCTCGGCGCGGGCTTCGGCTCGAACGGCCTTGCGCGCCATGCGCTCGTCGTTCATAAACTCCCAAAAGCTGATGGCGATGATGCCGCCCGGGCGCGTTTGCCGCACCAGGGCGTCGAGCACGCGTACGCGGTACTCGCACGACGGCACGTGGTGCATAAAGCCAAAGCAGACCGAGATATCGGCGAGCGGGGCGTCGAAAAGCACGTCGGGCGTCTCGGCGGGGTTGAGCTTCATAAGGGCGTCAAGCACGTCGAGTTCCTGGAAGTGCAGGTTGGGAATGCGCAGGGCGTGACCGTGCGCATCGATAGCCAAATCCTGACACGAGTCAACACCATAGAACTCAAACGGGCAGCTGGCATCTGCCGAGGGGTTTGCGCCATCGACGCCCTTGGCGGCAAGTGCGCCGCCGGCGGCAAAGTTTTCGAATCGCATATTGCCGCAGGCGAGATCGAAGACGCGGACGGGATGCTCGATCGTGGCGACGTCGAGCTGTTCGAGCGCGATGTCCATGGTGCGCACCCAGCCGGGCCACGGGGCCTGGCGCGTATCGGAAAAGGAGGCGGAGTGCTCGCGATAGAACGTGTTGTTGAGCTGGATGAGCGATGAGGCGAAATCGCGGTTCACGGCGCGGAACTCCCTCCGTTGGCGGTGCGGAATAAACAGTATGACCATACTACCGTTAACGCCGCAACGGGGACAACCGAGCTGCGGCTCATTGCTTTGTTTGGACACATTTCCGCAGCTCATATCTGCCCGCAACCGCCAGTTGTCAAAAATCTCACTAGAATAGGTGGCATGCTTTTGGCGGTGGCGGATAGATTTTTAACTGTGCAAGGCGCCTTAAGAACAAAAACGGTCCGGCGGCACGGCTGGCATCACATAGGAGGAACCATGAATGTAGAAACTGCGCAGCGGCTCGCCGACCTTCGCCGCAGCAAGGGCTTTAGCCAAGAAGGGCTGGCGCGAAAGCTGGGGCTGTCGCGCCAGGCGGTTAGTAAATGGGAGCGTGCGGAGAGCTCGCCCGATACCGAGAACCTGATCTCGCTCGCCAAGCTCTATGGTGTGAGTCTGGACGAGCTGCTCAATCCGAGCGAT
>JAUMNV010000004.1 GCA_031295725.1 Collinsella sp. | reverse complement strand
CTCAGGATCGGCGAGAGGGCGTAGGCGACCGAGGCGCCCTGCTGGGTCTGGTAGTTGAAGGTGCACACGCTCATGAGCCAGCGCCAGTTCGCGTTGCGCAGGTCCTTCTTGGTGACCTTATAGCCGGAGGGCTTGCCCTCGACGGCGGTGATGTTCTCGTTTTCCATGGTTACTCATCCTCTCCGATGAAGGCGTCTGCGGAAGCGTGGGCGGCGAGCTCGGTGTCCCTCTCGGCACGCTGGTAGAACGCGATCGCAAGGGCAACGCCGACGATGGCGGCGCCGATGACAGGCACGTTCAGGAAGGCCGAGAGGAAGAAGCCGGCGAGCAGGTACTGGAAGTACTTGCCGGTGGGCATGTAGCGGAGCAGCATGGCGATACCGATGGCCGGGAGCATCTTGCCGGCGAGGGTGAGGCCGGAGAGGAACCACTGGGGCATAACCTCGAGGAGCCAGTTGACGGCGGGCTGGCCGAGAGTCACGGAGACAAAGACGGGCAGGGCGGCGCACAGGCCGAAGAGCGCGGGGCAGACCCACAGGATGGCGTTCATCTGATTGAACTTACCCTCGTTGCAGAACTTCTGGGACTTCTCGACGACGAAGCCGTTGAGGATCTTGACGATGACGTCGAGCTGGATGCCGAGCATGCCGACCGGCAGGCCGATGGCGAGGCCCGTGTCCGTGCCCAGGGTCACGCCGTAGGCTGTGGCGATGATGGCCATCGTGCCGTAATCGGGAATCGACGAGCCGCCGAAGCCCGCGACGCCGAGCTGCATGAGCTGGATGGTGCCGCCGATGACGAGGCCGGTCTGCCAGTCGCCCATGACGACGCCGGTGATAAGGCCCCAGAAGACAGCATAGTTGACGAAGATCATCGGGATGCCGTAGTAGTCCACGTGCTTGATGAAGGCAAGCAGGGTCAAAAGGACGACCTGCAGGATAGTGAAGTTGACCATGATCCCTCCTTAGATGAGGTCGGCGACGGAGACGGGCTTGTCGGCGGGCACGAACTGTGCCGTCACCTTGACGCCGTGGGCGATGAGCGCCTTGTAGCTTTGGACGTTCTCGGCGGAGGCATAGGCGCGCTGGGTGAGCTGGACGCCGCCCTCCTTGACAAGAGAGCCGCCGACGATCAGCGACGGGAGCTCGATGCCCGACTCGACCAGGTGAAGCATCGTCTCGGGTTCCTTGGCGATGACAAAGACCTTCTCGCGGTCGTACTTGCCCGCCGCGAAGTTCTTGAGCGCGGTCTCCTCGGAGATGATCGAGACGGCCATGCCCGCGGGGCGCGCCATCCTCATGGTGGACTTCAGGACCTCGTCGCCGGCGACCTTGTCGTCGATGACCATGACTCGGGTTGCGCCCGACACCGGGGCCCACTGCGTCACGATGATGCCGTGAAGCAGGCGATTGTCGATTCGTGCCATAACAACACTCATGTTTGCTCCTATCAAATCAAGTTTTTCATTCAGCACTGCCTTGGCGCTATCCGGATTCGCGCCGGGCGAGGGATTATCGGACTATTGAAGACGCGCGGTCAGCTCGTGACGGCGCGGGGGGGTCACTCGTCGAACAGGAGGCTCGAGGAGCCGAGACGCTCCTCTCGCGCCGGGGCGGCGCTCACGCTGATGTAGTCGAAGACGTAGGCGATCTCGCTTACAGGAACCTCCACGCGATAGCGCGTCGAGATGCTCGAGAAACTCTGCCTGAAGGACTCGATGAAGTCGGTGTGCTCTTCCTCGAAGCGATCCTGGCCGACGTAGGTCTCGATGGGGTTGCGGGTGACGAGGCGCTCGACGAGGCAACAGAGGTGAACGTACAGCCCGATGATGGCGTTGCTGCTGATCTTCTCGCCCGTTCTGCGCTGAAGCTCGTGCACGGCGCTCTCGATCTCGTGGAACAGCCGCTCCGGGTCGAGGATGGTGATGGAGCGGATAACGTTCTGCAGCGTCATATTCGAAAGCAGCTTCTCGTGGAAAGAAGCGAGCTCGGAGACGTCGAGCCACCTGCCGAACACGGCATCGACCTTCGAGGCGGACGCCGTCGACATAATGTCTTCGAGGGCGACGAAGGGAACGGAGGCAATCCTGGGGTCTCCCGTGCCGATGACGGCGCAGACGCGGTGCTCGGAGAAAACGGCGTCGTTCGACCCGTTCGCGGCAAGCTGCTTGAAGGGCCTCGTGAGCAGGCGCGCGCCTATGGTGCGCGGGAGGCTCTGCGAGACGAGCTGACGTATCCTCTCGGCCGCGTCGACCCCGGACTCGGAGCAGAAGACGATGGCGTCCTCACGGTTGACGCGCTCGATTACCTTGCAGTGCGTCACGCACACGGCGGTCGCATCGCCAAGAACCTCGGCGATGGACTTGCCGCCGAGCAGCCCGGACCCGATCTCGAGCGCGAGCCCGGTGGAGACGTTGTTCACCACCCCGATGGTGGAGTCGGTAACGTTCTCGAGGGCCTTATAGGCCTCCTCCAAAGAGCCCATGTCAACAAGAAACACGACCCCGGTGCAGTAGGAATGGCGGTCGACGAGGCGCTGGAGCGGACCGACGATGTCCTTCAGCTGCTGGTCGTAGGGCATGTCGACCGCCTCGTACACATGCACGCCGAGCATACGGTTCGCCGCGTCGGCGATGCTCGTCGCCGTCGAGTAGCCGTGTGACAAGATGACGCAGAGCGTCCGAAGGGCCTTCGCGTCGCGAGACTCCGATGCGACGCACAGCGTCAGAAGCGTCTTCGTGAAGTGATCGAGCGAGATTCCGAGCGCCCCTTCCATGTCTGCGGCGACCTGATCGGAGACGCTCGAGGCAAACGGCAATTCGGAGGTCACGGCACCGAGGAGATGGGAAATTTGCTCCGCACAGGCAGACTTTCGCTTAGCCAGGCCGATGCCCGGCCACAACTGCAGGCAAATCTCCTGGGCCAGTAGAAAAGTGACCTTCCTCGAAAGCTCGATGCCATAAGAAGAGCCTGCGTCGGCAAGGACCGCGCCCACGACGCGCTCGAAGGCGCGCGACCTCGATGAGGCGACGCCGTGGCCGAAGATCAAGTGATCCTCAACGCCGCGCACAGCGGAGACAGCTTGCGAGACAAGCTCGGAGACAGAGAGCTCCCCGGCGCAGAATCGCTCATCGAGAGAGCACAGGGCATCGAGCGCCTGCTCGACCGGCCCTGTGCTCTCGGCGGCATCCAGGGACGCGTCGATCAGAACGCCATCGTCGGGCTGTTGATCGATCTGCGCGGAGGAGAGGAGCCCGCTGGGAAGAAGATACGGGCGAACGACGACGTAGTCGCCCTCGCGATTGAGGAACGCTTTGGCGCAGCAGTTCGTCACGCAGGCGCGCAAGCCGGCGATGTTATCGGAAAAGTCCGCGTTCACGAGGCAACGGTATGCGCCGCGGCTGATCTTCACATCAGAACCGATTCGGCACCCCTCGCTGCGCAGGAAGCTCAAGATGAGATCCTCGCGCTCCTCGGGGGTCCGCTCCTTGAGTGAGGGGACGCGGGCACAGATGGGCATTTTGCTGTAGGCCGAGGAAACCTTCGGGTCATCAGCGGAAAGCGTCGTCGAAAGAACGAGGCGAGCGCGCGGCGCATCCTGGGAGGCATCGAGCCCGAGGGCCGTCGCAAGGCAGTGCTCCATCGCAGAGGGAGAGAGTGCCTCGATGCCGTTGACAAAGACCACACCCCCGCGCGATTTCGCGATCGACTCGTCAAGAAGCCCGTTGAACGAGGCGGCGTCCGGGACCCCGGCGCAGTCGATGCGCACATAGGAGGAGTCGCGGGACAGCAAGCCTTGGTTCTTGCCGTACTCGTACACAAGGCGAGAAAGGAAAGACTTACCGACACCCACGCCGCCGCTCAAGAGGATGGGCAGGCCAAACGGAGGGTACTGAACCGCAGCCTTGCACTGCTCGACAACGGAGCTGAGGCTCAGGTCGAAGCCCACGGCACGCGCGAAGTCGCGGTGATCGGCGATTCCCGTCGCCTGGATGAGGTCGGCGAGCGAGGCGTACTCGCTTGCAGAGAGCTTTACCTGAAAACGCTTCTGGAACGCGCGGCGATGAAAATAACGGACAGGCCTGCCCGCCACCTTAACCACAAGGCCGGCGCGAACAAGGTCGTTGAGGTACTGGCTCGCCAGGCTCCTGGAGATGATGAGCGTCTCGGCGATGTCGGAGGTGGACAGACGGGCAAGGTCGTCGAGCGAGACGGCGGAGGTGAGGGCCTCGAGATGCTCGAGAATCCTGTCCCTCATGTCGACGGGCTTCTTTGCCAAGCTGTCCTGTGCGGTCTTGTCCATGACTTCTTACCTCCTCGTACAAGGAGTATAAGGGGAGAACAGAGAACGGAAGGGGGCGCGTGGGGGAATCAACAGCCCCGAGGAAAAGTCCACCACTTGAGGGGCAGAAAACAACGGCCATTGAACATTCAGGGCCGACGCTCAACACTTCGGCTCGACACTTCGCTTTGGAAAGGGCCCTGCGCGTCGGGGTCCCAACATAAAGAAGGGCCCCGGCGCGCAGGGCCTAAAGCTTAACCATGCGCGCGGCGATGCGGGCGCAGTCGCAGGCGGCCTTCTTCTCGAAGGTGTTGTAGTCGACGACCTGGCCCTCGGCGCAGGGCTTGTCGCTGATGGCGCGCACGACGACGAGGGGCACGCCGTTGAGATAGGCGGCCTGCGCGATGGTGCAGCCCTCCATCTCGCAGCACAGGTCGCCGAAGGTCGCGAGGATGCGCTCCTTCTGTTCCGCGGGCGAGACGACTCGGTGGGCAAGGTCCTCTCAAAAGGGGTCGTCCGACGCCGCAAGACCTCGATGACCGACTACCGCCTTGAGCAGGTGGCGGATTACCTCTGCACTATCGAACTTGCCTTGGTCAAGTACGAGGCCAAGGAGAACGGTGAGACGTACAACAAGTTCTTCGGAGGTATAGGCTCTTTCAAGAGGAACTGGCTCAAGCAAGCCCGCAACAAGCGGATATAGGAGGTTCCGCGGCTCTGCAGGGAGCCGCCACCCCCTCCTTCGGCGGGAAGGCGGGGCGCCGACGCGGAACTCCCGACGACGTGCTTCGAGCAGCGGAAGCTGAAGCGCAAGCAGAAGCAGCGCGGGCAATGATCGGTGCCGACATGGGCCCAGACGTGAACAGCGCTACGTCCCCTGTTCACGGGGCACGAAACCATAAAGGTTGTCCAGCGGTTGCCAAACGAAAAGCCCCCGACCTGTTTGTGCAGGTCAGGGGCTCGGAAACGCTAGATATCAGCCTATTCCCACTCGATGGTCGCGGGCGGCTTGGACGTGATGTCGTAGCACACGCGGTTGGCGCCGGGGACCTCGGCAACAATGCGGCCGGAAATGCGGGCCAGCACGTCGTAGGGCAGCTTGGCCCAGTCGGCGGTCATGGCATCACTGGACTCGACGGCGCGCAGGATGATCGGGCGCTGATAAGTGCGCTCGTCGCCCATAACGCCCACGGACTTGATGTCAGGCAGAACCGCAAAGTACTGCCAGCAGCTGTGCTCAGAGTTGCGCTCGCCGGTCTGCTCAAACAGACGCTGGTTGTAAGCATCGAGCTCCTCGCGCACGATGGCGTCGGCGTTCTTGAGGATCTCGAGCTTCTCCTTGTCGACCGCACCGATGATGCGGATGGCCAGACCCGGGCCCGGGAAAGGCTGACGGAACACGATGTGACCCGGCAGGCCCAGCGCCAGACCAAGCGCGCGGACCTCGTCCTTAAAGAAGTGGTCGAGCGGCTCGATAAGGTCAAAGTGCACGCCCTCGGGGAACGGGATCAGGTTGTGGTGGCTCTTGATGGTGGCCGTCTTACCGCCCGTCTTGCGAGCGCCGGACTCGATGATGTCGGGGTAGATGGTGCCCTGAGCCAGGTACTTGACCGGCTTGCCATCGGTCTCAAGCTGCTGCGCCACGGCGAAGAACTCTTTCCAGAACTGCGTACCGATGATGCGGCGCTTCTCCTCGGGCTCGGTCACGCCGGCCAGAAGCTCGGCATAGCGGTCCTCGGCGTGGACGTGGATAAAGTCGACATCGAACTGCTTGGTGAAGACCTCCTCCACCTGCTCGGGCTCGCCCTTGCGCAGCAGACCGTGGTTGATGAACACGCAGGTCATCTGCTTGCCCACGGCGCGAGCGCCCAGCGCAGCCACGACGGAGGAGTCGACGCCACCGGACAGGGCCAGAATCACGCGGTCGTCGCCGACCTTCTCGCGGAACTCGGCCGTCATGGTCTCGACCAGGTTGTCCATACTCCAGTTGGGCTCCAGGCCGCAGATCTCAAACAGGAAGTTGCTCAGCAGCTGCTGACCATACTCGGAGTGCTTGACCTCGGGGTGGAACTGCGTGGTGAAGATCTTGCGCTCGGGGCACTCCATGGCAGCAACCGGGCACACGTCGGTGCTGGCGGTAACGGTAAAGCCCTCGGGCACCTCGGAAACGGCGTCGCGATGGCTCATCCACACGGTCTGCTCCATGGGCGTGGAGTTAAAGAGCTTGGCGCCGGCCGTGCGCGTGATGGTGGCGCGGCCGTACTCGCCCACCTCGGAGTGGCCGACCTTGCCGCCGAGCGTCACAGCCGTGATCTGATGGCCGTAGCAGAAGCCCAAGACGGGAAGACCCAGATCAAAGATGGCAGGATCGATAGACGGAGCGTCCTCGGCATACACGGAAGCCGGGCCGCCAGAAAGGATGAGCGCAGAGGCGTTCATCTCGCGAATCTCGTCGGCCGAGATGTCACAGGGGACAATCTCGGAATACACGTTGAGGTCGCGGACGCGACGGGCAATGAGCTGACCGTACTGCGCACCAAAGTCGAGTACGAGGACCTTTGCGGAAGCCTTTTGATCCATGGTTTCCCCCTCTTGTTGGCGGGGAGCCGGTGCCCACCCGCATGAATGAACGAAAATAACTTCCATAGTGTACACGTTATATGGGGTTTCTCGTCCCCTCGCAGCCATCAGCGCACGGCAAACGCACGACCTGGGCCCCTATTTGACGGCAATTGAAGTGTTACCAGACGTTGCAGATGATGTAATACGTTTGAACATTGGACGCCCTGTGCCACAATACTGCCGAACGGCTCCGCCTCTGTGGCGGCAAATACGATAGGAATACCAGCATGAAGCGCATCCTTCTCATCGCCACGGGCGGCACCATCGCATCGACCGAGGACGGCAACGGCCTCTCCCCCGCCCTGACCGGTGAGGAACTCGCCCAGAGCGTCCCCGAGATCTCGGGCCTCTGCGAGCTCGACGTCGTGCAGCCCATGAACATCGACAGCACCAATATGCGCCCGAGCGACTGGATGCGCATCCGCGATGTCATCGTCGAAGGCTATGCCGATCACGACGGCTTTGTGGTCCTGCACGGCACCGACACCATGAGCTACACCGCGGCGGCGCTTTCCTATCTGATTCAGGACAGCCCCAAGCCCATCGTGCTCACCGGCTCGCAAAAGCCCATGGGCAACCCCTTTACCGATGCCAAGCTCAACCTGTACCAGAGTCTGCTCTATGCACTCGACGAGCATTCGCACGATGTTTCGATCGTGTTTGGCGGCGTAGCCATTGCCGGCACGCGTGCCCGCAAACAGCGCACTATGAGCTTTAACGCGTTCATTAGCGTCAACTATCCGCCCATTGCCTACATCCGCAACGACCGCATCGTGCGCAACGGGCTCCACGGCACTCATCAGGGCGAAAACCCGGTGCGTTTCTACGACAGCATCGACCCGCGCGTATTTGTACTCAAGCTTACGCCCGGCGTAAACCCGGGCATCCTCGACGCCCTTGCCGATAGCTACGATGCTGTAATCCTTGAGACCTTTGGCATTGGCGGTATTCCCGAGTTTGGCGAGTCCGGCGATTCGTTCCAAGAGGCAATTTTCCGCTGGGTCGATTCGGGTCGCACCGTCGTTATGACCACGCAGGTCCCCGAAGAGGGCCTCGATCTGGGCGTTTATGAGGTCGGCCGTGCTTACGCCGATCATCCGGGCATTCTGCGCGGCGACGACATGACCACCGAGACGCTCGTGGCCAAAACCATGTGGGCACTCGGCCAGTCACGTGATGCGTCAGAAATTCAGCGCCTGTTCTACAGCCAAGTCAACCACGACCGTATCCCGATGGTGTAACCACCGGTCAATAGGCATCTTCTATTCAATGCCCTCGAGAAGCTCTGACACCGTCATGCCGAGTGCGGGCGCGATCTTAAATAGAACCCTGAGCGTGAAATTTGCCGTCCCATCTTCGATTCGGTCGAGGTAGGGTCGGCTGATTCCTGTTGCCACACAAAAATCAACCTTGGAGATACCAAGGTCTCTGCGTGTCTCTTCGACCCGCCTGCCAAGAATCTGTTTGCACGTTCGTCCATGCAGCCGAGTTTGAAATGGAGCCGAACATAAACGTAAACTATAGTTTACGTTTTGCCGAATACACAGGAGTTTTCTATGTCGGGTTCTTCGGTCCGCATGTACCGAGCCACGCTTCGCACAAACAGCGTGCCGCCCAAGCTCGTCGTCGTTGAAGCTGAATGCCTTTCACCCGATGAGCGCACGCATTTGCATTGCTATCAAGTCGCGTCGCCGCCGTTCTGGTCCCTTGCCCGGCGCAAGGTGAACTTGCCATCCAATGCCACGCGCACAGCTGCTCGCTCAATCAGGCTGCCGTGATCGCAACCAGCCAACGCGGTCTGCCCCTTCTCCTGGAAGCCGGTATCGCACTTGCCCTTCGCGGCGCCGGATACGAAAACGAGGCCGCCGCCGATATGGTCTTTAAACCACGATCGAGCGGCGGCCTCGCAGCAGCCATTGAATATGCGTGCAGGCTCGTTGCCTAAAAGGACAAGCTAGAAACCAAAGCCAAAGCCCGTTCCAGTAATCGCCGAATACATAAAGTAGACGTTGATTACGTTGAGGAACACGCCCGTGATGCAGCCGTTGCGCAGGTAGCGCTCGCACACGATGCGCGCCATGGCGACGGAGTCATCATTGTTTTTAGCCTGGCGTCCCGCCGTAAAGTACGTCGCCACGCTCAGCAGCAGGTTGAGCACCGGAAGCGCCAGCAGCTCATAGCTCTTGCCCCAGCGCGTCACCTCGCCGGCGGCGTTAAACTTCGTTGCCACCTCGGGACCAATGTTGGGGATAACACACGCTGCGACCACCAGCGGAATCACCGCAAGCACGAGCAGCGCGATACCCATGTAGCCAGCTTTTTTGCCATATTTAAACATATGCGTCGTCCTTACACGTTAAAGCGGAAGTGCACGACATCGCCATCGGCCATAACATAGTCCTTGCCCTCAATACGCAGCTTGCCGGCGGCCTTGGCGCCCTGCTCACCGCCGAGCTCGATGTAGTCGTCATAGCCAATGACCTCAGCCTTAATAAAGCCGCGCTCAAAATCGGTGTGGATGACGCCGGCGGCCTGCGGGGCGGTCGCGCCCTGACGAACCGTCCAGGCCTTGACCTCCATCTCGCCGGCCGTAAAGAACGACTGCAGACCGAGCAGCTTATAGGCCGCCTGCGCGAGCACGTCCAGACCGGGCTGCTCCAGGCCCAGGCTCTCCAGGTAGTCGGCGGCGTCCTCGGGATCGAGCTCGGAAAGCTCGGCCTCAATCTTGGCGCAGATGGGCAACGGCTTGACGCCATCGATGGGCGCCAGGTCGTCGTTGAGCATATCCTCGTCCACGTTGGCCACATACAGGATGGGCTTCATGGTGAGCAGGAACAGCCCCTTGGCGGCGGCACGCTCCTCGTCGGTCATCTCCATGGATGCGGCGCGCTTGCCCTCGTTGAGCCAGGCAAGTAGGCGCTTGGCCACCTCGAACTTGGGCATGAGCTCCTTGTCGCGCTTGGCCTCCTTCTCGAGCTTAGGCAGCTGCTTCTCGAGCGTGCCCATGTCGGCCAGGATGAGCTCGGTCATGATGGTGTCGGCATCGCCGGCGGGATCGACGAACTCGCCCGTGCGGCCCACCTCACGCATGACGTTGGGATCCTTAAAGTAGCGCACGACCTCGCAGATGGCATCGGTCTCGCGGATGTTTGCCAGGAACTGGTTGCCCAGACCCTCGCCCTCGTTAGCGCCCTTCACCAGACCTGCGATGTCAACGAACTCGACCGTCGCCGGCACAATGCGACCCGGGTTAACGATGTCAGCGAGCTTTTGCAAGCGGCTATCGGGCACATCGACGATACCCACGTTGGGGTCGATCGTGGCGAACGGGTAGTTGGCGGCAAGGCCGGTCTTTTTGGTAAGCGCGGTGAACAGCGTCGACTTGCCCACGTTGGGCAGGCCCACGATACCGATGGAAAGGGACACGACAGCTCCTTTTGGTACAGGTACTTCAAACCGTATAAGTATAGCGCCGCCGCAGCATCCGGGCGAATCCGGACACCGCGGCGGCGCAAATGAAGCAGAGATGCGTGAGAGTTCGAGACAGTAGTCCTTACTTAAGCTCGGGCCAGAAATCCTTGTTGGCCTCGATGAGCTCGTCCAGGATCTGCTTAGCAACGCTCGCCGAAGGAATGGTCTTGGAGAGCGTGAGTGCCTGCCAGAGCTTCTGGTAGCTGCCCTCGACCCAAGCCTGGACAACGAGCTTCTCGACGGAAACCTGCTGCTCCATCAGGCCCTTCTGGAACTGCGGAATCGGGCCCTGGCAGATCTTCTCAAAGCCGTTGGAACCGACGATGCAAGGCACCTCGACCATGGCCGTCGGGTCGAAGTTGGGCACAGCGCCATCGTTGGGGACGATCAGCAGGAAGCGCTCGAGCGTATTCTCGGCCAGTGCGCAGGCAAGGTCGACGATGTAGTTGGCGTGTACGTCGGGCTCAAAGCCGCCGTCCTTGGCAGTACCCTTGGCGATGATGTCGCGGCAAGCGCCAAAGACCTTCTTCTCGCGGCCGTCCATAACCTCATTGGCGCGAGTGTAGTTGGGGTCAGACGTCTCGACAACATAGTCCGGGTACAGGTAGTACTTGAGGTAGGTGTTGGGAATCGTCTCGGGGTCGACAGCATAGACATCCTTGGCCTTGCCGAAGGTGTGAATCCAGCTCTCCTCGACGTGCTGCTCCTTACCGGCCTCGTGCTCAATGCCGTCCAAGTAGCCGTTCTTTGCCATGTGCTCCTTAATCTGCGGCATGAGGTCGTTACCCTCCTTGTCGTAGATCTTGCTCCACCAACCAAAGTGGTTGAGGCCGTAGTAGCTGTACTGCAGCTCGCGACGATCCTTGATGCCGCACATACGGCTCATCTTATCCATGAGGTCGATCGGCATGTCGCAGATGTTGATGATGCGGCTGTTGGGGCGCAGCACGCGGCAGGCCTCGGCGACGATGGCCGCGGGGTTGGAGTAGTTGAGCATCCAGGCGTTGGGGCTGTACTTCTCCATGTAGTCGAGGATCTCGATGACACCACCGATGGAGCGCATGCCGTAGGCGATACCGCCGGCACCGCAGGTCTCTTGGCCAACGCAGCCGTACTTGAGAGGAATCTTCTCGTCGAGCTCACGCATGGCGTACAGGCCGACGCGGATGTGAGCGAGGACGAAGTCAGTACCGGTAAAAGCGGTCTCGGGGTCGGTGGTGTAGTTGAACTCAACCTCGGGGGCGTTCTCGTGGAAGTAGATCTCGCAGGCCTTTGCCACGATCTCCTGGCGCTCGGCGTTGTTGTCGTAGAAGGTCACCTTGTTGACCGGGAAGCGGTCGCGCTCCTCAAGCAGCATCAGAGCGATGCCCGGAGTGAAGGTAGAGCCACCGCCGGCAATGGTCACGGCATAGTTTTTCTTGGACATGATGTCCTCCTCATTCTGGCCGCTTGCTCAATCCATCCCCGCACGCGGCCTGTACGGTTTGGAATTGTTACCTAGAAGTGGAGTTTTTTATCTCTAGAATCGGCCTTGCGGTGCATACCGGCTCTGCAAGGCCGATTGTTTCGATGGACGATGGTTTACAGAAGACTCTCGAACTTCAGAAGACTCTCGAACTTCTCGCGAACCTGCGGGACGGCAAGGCCGATGATGACCTGGATTGACTGACCTTGGACCACCAAGCCATGCGTACCGATCGCCTTGAAGGAAGCCTCGGGCGCAACGACGCTCTTGTCCTTGACGTTAACGCGCAGACGAGTAGCGCAGTTAGTTACATCGATGATGTTATCCGTGCCACCGAGCAGATCGAGGATGTTCTCGGCAAGCACCAAGCGCTCATCATCTTTACTCTGGGCGACTGATTTGCCAGCAGCAGCACCGCCCTGCTTTTGCTTGTAGTCGGCCTTGGACTTGAGCTCGACCTCAACATCGTCATCCTCGCGACCGGGGGTCTTAAAGTCGAACTTGACGATCAGGAAACGGAAGACCACGACCCAAAGGGCGGTAAAGCACA
Organism: Collinsella sp.; assembly: GCA_031295725.1. GTDB lineage: Bacteria > Actinomycetota > Coriobacteriia > Coriobacteriales > Coriobacteriaceae > Collinsella. Next base: position 24,002 of record JAUMNV010000004.1, on the reverse strand, counting down.
GACCGACAAGGATGGAGATGGCGTACTGCAGACCGTGTGCGGCCCAAAGGGGCAGCCAGTCCCACGAGAGCATCGAGATGATGCCGCCGTCGAAGATGCCCACGACGCCAAGGAGGTTTTGAGCCATGCAGCCGAGCGCTCCGAGCACGCAGTGGACGACGAACAGGCCGGGCGCAATGAACAGGAAGGTAAAGTCAAGCGGCTCGGTGATACCGCAAAGCATAGCGGTAAGGGTGACCGGGATCAGCAGAGCCTTGACGCGCTGCTTGCGCTCGGGTTTGGCGGTCATATAAAACGCAATGGCGACGCCAAGCGAGCCGAAGACTTTAGTCCAACCAGGGCAGGTATAGGCAGCCCAGGGTGCGGCATCCTTAAGAGCAATGCTCGGATCGGCAGCCAGTTGGGGCAGGATGTTGGCCCAAGCGGCAAAGATGCCGCCGTTGACCGCCGCGTTGTCGTAATAGAACGGCGTATAGATAAAGTGGTGCAGGCCTGTAGGGATCAGCACGCGCTCGAAGAAAGCAAAGACACCCACGCCAAACGTACCGGCGGAAAGGATGAATCCCTGGAAGGCGGAGATAGCAGCCTGAACATGCGGCCACACCAGGCAGGCGATAAGAGCGACCGGAACCATAGCGAAGAAACCGATCATATAGATGAACACGGAGCCCGAGAACACGCCCAGCCACTCAGGAAGTTCGGTGTCGAAGAACTTGTTATGCAGCATCGTGGCGATACCAGAGATAATGAGCGCGCCCATGATGCCCATATCAAGCGTTTTGATGCTTGCGATAGTGGCAAGACCAGTACCACTGCCCGCCTCGACAGAGTAGTCAACACCAAAGACAGGGCCCCACTGCCCCAAGATTGTGCTTACAAAGTAGTTGAAGGTAAGGTAGATGGCCAAAGCCTCCATGCAGCAGCGAGCGTTCTGCTTGTTCGCGAGCGAGATTGGCAACGCTACGCAAAACAGCAACGGCATCTGGTTAAAGAGCGTCCAACCACCCTGGAGCAGCACATTCCAGCAATCAAACCAAAGATGGCCCGCAGTGGCCATCTCGCCAAAGATCGCCTCGGTGGTAAACAACGTACCCAGGCCGACGACGATTCCGGAAAATGCGAAAAGAATTGCAGGCGTGTACATTGCACCGCCGAAACGTTGTATCTTTTGCATCATGACGGGGAATCCCCCTCTCTTCATTCGGAGCGACTGCGGTTTTGGCTTCACTCGAGACCGCAGACGCGCCGTTTGCGTGTACCTCGTGCAATAGGACGGGTGGGCCCGCTTCCCTGACTTCTTGCGCTTCTATTTTTATCATATCACTTATCTAGACAAGTTAGCATTAATACTACGGTCGGTAAACGTTTGATTATTGGCTGTAAACGGTATATGTCCAGTATTTCGCCTGTTAAATCTGACATAGCTGATGGCTGCATTTCATTTTTCTTTTCTACTTGTCTAGATGTGCTTGTCTATATCTATAGACATGCCTATACTTCATTACAACATTCACCGCCACGTTAAGGAGTCACCATGAAAAGCGCGGTCTTCTATGGAAAGCACGACCTCAGAGTCGAGGAATCGGCAAAGCCGGCCGTGGGCAGGCGCGACGTTCTGATCAACGTCAAAGCTTGCGGCGTCTGCGGTACCGACGTTCATATCTATGAAGGCGACAAGGGTGCAGCCGACGTCACCCCGCCCACGATCCTTGGTCATGAGTTTGCGGGCGTTGTCGAGGCCGTGGGCAGCGACGTCGTTGGCTTTAAACCGGGCGATCGCGTGTGCATCGACCCAAACCATCCCTGCGGCTGCTGCGAACCCTGCCGCGACGGAATCAACCACTACTGCGAGCATATGACCGGTTACGGCACCACTGTTAACGGCGGCTTTGCCGAGTACTGCTCCGTCGATATGCAGCAAGTCTACAAGTTGGGCGATCACACCAGCTTTGAGCAGGGCGCCATGACCGAGCCCGTCGCCTGCTGCCTGCACGGCATCGATATGTGCAACATCAAGCCCGGCAGCACAGTTGTCGTTATCGGCGGTGGCATGATCGGTCTGCTCATGATGCAGCTTGCTAAAAACGCCGGCGCCACCAAGGTTGTCTTGCTCGAGCCCGTCGAAGGCAAGCGCGAGGTTGCGCTCAAACTCGGCGCCGACCTGGCAATTGATTCCATCCACGAGGACGTCCCGGCCCGCCTGAAGCAGGAGGGCGTCGGCAACGTCGATGTCGTTATCGAGTGTGTTGGCAAGCCCGTCACCATCGAGCAGGCCATCCAGATCGCCGGCCACAAGGCTACGGTCATGATGTTCGGCCTCACCAAGCCCGATGAGACAATCACCGTCAAGCCCTTCGAGGTCTTCCAGAAGGAGCTCGTGCTCACCTCGTCCTACATCAACCCTTACACACAGCGTCGCGCGCTCGAGCTCATCGACTCTGGCAGGCTCGACGTATCCTCGATGGTCGCCAAGGTGGCTTCCCTCGACGAGCTCGGTGCCATCCTGTCAGACCCAGCCCTGCGTGCCATGGGTAAATATATAATCGACCCCAGCAAGTAAATCGATCGACACCTGCGCGGGCGGCCCTCATCCACCGCTCGCGCACTCAGCTCTAGGAGACCGTCATGGCGCGAGCCATCTTCCAAACTATTTATGACAACGTGAAGCAGTCGATTGACGACGGCACATACGCTTATCAGAGCTATCTGCCTTCGGAGACTGAGCTCACACAGCTGTTTGACTGCTCGCGCATGACGGTCCGTCGCGCCATCTCGATGCTTGCGGCAGATGGCTACGTGCTCCCCCAGCAAGGCAAAGGCATGCGCGTCATTCGCAACATCAGTGACGAGACGAGTCGTGGCGGCGGCGGACTCGAGACCTTTAAGGAAATCGCAGCCAGTCGAGGCTTTGAGCTCAAGACTGTCACCACCGTCTTTGAGCTCCTCGTCTGTAACAAGGCGCTCTCCAAGATTACCGGGTTTCCTGAAGGCTGTGAGCTCACGCGTGCCAAACGCATCCGCTATGCAGACGGACGGGCCGTGTGCTCCGACGATTCCTATTACCTAAGCTCACAGGTACCGGGGCTGACACCCGAGATTGTCAACGACTCGATCTATCGTTACCTCGAAGAAGGCCTTGGCATTAAGATTGCCACGGGCAAACGCGATGTAACGATTGAGCATCCCACGCCCGAGGATGCACGCGTACTCGATCTCGACGACTTTAACGCACTCGCCGTTGTACGCGGACAGACCTACAACGCCGACGGCATCCTTATGGAATACACCGAGACAAAGCAGGTCCCCGGGTTCTTTTTGCTCCATGAAACCGTGACGCGCAACGGTACCGGTCGAACCGGCCACCAAAGTAGCATGAACTAACCATTTATTAGTTGCGGTGGAATAGTTCCTAGAATGGCCAGCTTAAAGGCAAAACGGGAACTATTCCACCGCAACTTTTTTGGCCGGCGGGGCAGTACCTGTCCTACCGGCCATCATTTACGCTCTTTTAGCTAGTCCGCGAGCTTTTCCACCTGGTCGAGCATCTTGTCAAGCTTGGCCTTTGCCTCAGCCTTGACCTTCTCGGCCTCCTCGTGGGCCTTGGCCTTCTGAGCGGCCTTTTCCTCGGCCTCGGGGTCGACAACGACCAGATTGGACGCATCGTGCTCGACCAGCTTGAGCGCATGCTCGGGGCACACCTTGACGCAGGCTCCGCAACCTAGGCAATACGTGGACTCCAGTGCAAAGCGACCGCTTCCCACCAAATCGCAGGCAAACGTGGGGCACACGTTGACGCACTCGCCGCACGACGTACACTTGTCGAAATCGCATTCCGGTGTGCTCACCTGCATGTTCTGGGCAAGCTCGGGGTGGTTTTGCAACGTCGAGAGCACCAGCTGCCGTCCGTGCGTGAGCGAACGGCGGCGCTTAGTCGTCGTGGTGCCGCACATGGTGTTGAGTGTGCGCTCGAGCTGCGTGATCTGGTGACGGTGGGCCTTCAACTTCTGCGTCACCGAGGCCAGTGCCGCCGTCGCCGGGTTGAGCTTAGTCACGGTTAGGCCCGTGGTGCGGGCAATCTTATCCATGTACTCCTTGCGCTCGTACTCGCGGCGCTTATGGCACTTGAGGCTCTTGGGGTCGACCTCCAGGCCCATGCCCGTACCCGCCCACTCCTCGGCGGTAGCAATGGCCTCGCCCAGAATGTCCTCACCGCCGGTGTTGCGGCATTTATCGCACACGCCCAACGGCAGGTACACACTCACGTTGGGATAGTCCGCCAGTACCGAGAACCAGGTCTCGGCCGTAACATCGCCCACGCAGGCGACGACGACCTCGTTTTCGCGCGGCATGCGCTTGAGGGCGCGCGTGCAGGTGACGTAGGCGGTCTCGTGGCTCGTAGCAGCAGAGACGATATCGTCATACAGGTTTTTGGGCGCCAAGCGCGGCGAGATGATCGCCTCGGTCGGACAGGCAGCGGCGCACAGGCCGCACTTGCGACAGGAGTCGAGGATCTCAATGGCATCTTCCTCGACCTCGATAGCGTTGACCGGACACACGTCCATGCACGCGGTGCAGCCGCTCTTTTCGTTTTTGCAGGTCAGGCACGGAATGGTGTTGCCGCGCGGGCGCTCCTTGTAGTCGGCAGGGTTCCACTGCGGCGCCGACGGATCGAGTGCATCGGTCACGCCGCCAAGCGGGTTTTTAAGAAAGTCGAAACCCTTGCTGATCTCGATAATGTCATCAAACAGATCGTGTTCCTGCGCCATGCGCGGCCCCTCCCTGAGCAGTGCAAACAAGCAAGAGATAATGATACGCTATCGGCCCGTGCCTCGGGCAAATTACACGCGGAGCACCTTTGAGGCAAATAGTCTATGGCTTATCTCCGCCTCGATTGCACAAGGTCAATCAAGCGCCAAGCTATGCCTCGCACATGAGCTGCACGAGCTTTTGTTTGGTCACCTTGGTCTGCTCGTTGGCCATGTTGCGTTCGTTTCTAAAGGCCGCATCTGCAACGCTCATCAGGTCGGCATCGGAAATCTCGCTGCACGGACCGTCCATCGACGCCGCCGTGGGACATACGCACAACGGCAACTCGGCATAAAACGCAACGGCCTTGGCGATATCGAGCATCTTGCCGCCGCCAATACCCACCACCATGTCGCAATACTCGGCCCGGGCTTCCTTGGCCATTTCGACAACGGCATCTTCCGTACACGGACCGTTGTAAATCTTAAAGAACGGCTCGCTTAGATCTTCATCCAGAAATCCATCGACGATCTGCCTGCACAGCCGATCCTCGGTGCCCTGGTCAAACAAAACATAGGCAGCGCAGCCCAACCATGACAAATACCTGCCCTGACGCGAGAGCTCACCCGGCCCCTGAACATATCGTCCGGGACCGCCATAAACCATGGGAAGCGCCATACGAGAATCCGCCCTTTCATCAACAACAATTGGTGCAAAGTAACCTGACCCCTTTGCACCATAGCAAAAAGGGGCAAAGTCATCTGCTGGCTTTGCCCCTTCCTTAGCTTGATTTACTCATCCATGAGATAGTAGTGGCCCAGCGCGTCGGCACCCAGAATGGCGTTTGCGACCATCTCGGGCGTCACCTCAAACGGCATGTTGCACATGGTGTCATCGGGCGCGCACGCGGCCTCGGCAACAATCATGGCCTTCTCGCGCGTAAGCTCGGCAACGCCAAGTTCCTTCATCGTGACCGGCAGACCCAGCTCAATGCAGAAGCCCAAGACTTCCTCGAGCTTCTCGGTCGGGGCATCCTCGAGTACCAGCTGGACGATAGTGCCAAAGGCGACCTTCTCGCCGTGATACATGCTGTGGCACTCGGGCAGCATCGTCAGGCCATTGTGGATGGCATGAGCGGCAGCAAGGCCCGAGCTCTCAAAGCCAATGCCCGAAAGCAGCGTATTGGCCTCGATGATGTGCTCGACGGCAGGCGTGAGCGCACCCTTCTCCAGCGCAACCTTGGCCTTGACGCCATCGGCCATAAGCGTCTCGTAGCAGAGCTTGGCGAGCGCCAGACCAGCCATGCCGCCCTTGCCGCCAGCGCAGGTGCCGCCGTCGGCATCGTGCGTCGCCTGGGCCTCGAAGTAGGTTGCGAGCGCATCGCCCATACCGGAAACCGTCAGGCGCACCGGGCTCGCCGCGATAACCGTCGTATCCATCAGGACGATATTGGGGTTTGCCTTAAGGAAGAGGTACTTATCGAACTGGCCGTCATCGGTATAAAGCACCGAAAGCGCCGAACACGGGGCATCGGTCGAAGCAATGGTGGGGCAAATGATAACCGGGGACTCCAGGTAGTAGGCGACGGCCTTCGCGGTGTCGAGGATCTTGCCGCCACCGACGCCGACGATGATGTCGCAACCGTTGTCGCGAGCGAGCGCAACCAGGCGATCGACCTCGCCCTTGGAGCACTCGCCGTTAAAGTCCTCAAACAGCAGCTCGGCCTTGGCCTCGGCAAAGCCGCCCTCGATCTTGGCACCGACGCGCTTCTTGCCCGAAGGCGTCACGATGACGAGGGCCTTAGCGCCGAGCGGCTCGACATAGGAGCCGAGCTTGGCGAGCTCGTCCGGACCCTGGATGTACTTGCTGGGGCTATTGAAAATTGCAGCCATAACTATCCCATTCTCTAAAAAAGAAAGGGGCTCCGTACGGATACGTGCGGAGCCCCTCGTTACGATAACAAGAGTCGATTAGAAATCGATGTCGGTGTCGTAGTAGCAGGCCTTGAGGATCTTCTCGAAGTCGGCAGCCTTGGTCTCACGCGGGTTCTCGGGCGTGCAGGCGTCCTGCTCGGCGTTCGCGGCGATCTCGGGCAGCTTGGCGAGGAACTCCTCCTCGGAAACCATCTGCGGGTTCTCGGCGTCGACCTTCACGCCACCATTCGCGTAATCCTTGATGGACTGCGGAATGTTGAGCTGGTCGTTGAGGTCGCGGATCTTCTGGACGAGCGCAGCGATGAGCTCCTCGTTGGTCTCGCCGGGAAGGTGCAGGATCTCCTTGGCCACGTAAGCGTAACGCTCGGCAGCACGGGGATCCTTGGAGTTCCACTGGATGACCTTGCCCAGGTACATGGCGTTAGCGGCACCGTGGATGATGTGGCCGTTCTCGAAGGCAGCACCGGTCTTGTGAGCCATGGAGTGAACGATGCCGAGCAGGCCCGAGGAGAAGGCGATACCGGCGATGCACTGAGCCTCGTGCATGTGCTGACGGGCCTCATGGTCGCCAGCATAGGACTTGGGCAGCCACTCGACGATCTCGCGGATGCCGTGCAGAGCGTTGGCGTCGGTGAACATAGAGGCACAGGTGGAAACGTAGGCCTCCATGCAGTGGGTCAGAGCGTCCATGCCGGTGTGAGCGCACAGCTTGGCGGGCATGGTGTAGGTGAGCTCGGGGTCGACGATGGCGACATCAGGGGTGATGTTGAAGTCGGCCAGCGGGTACTTGATGCCCTTGGCGTAGTCGGTAATGACGGAGAACGCGGTGACCTCGGTAGCGGTGCCGGAGGTAGAGGAGATGGCGCAGAAATGAGCCTTCTGACGCAGCTCAGGGAAGCTGAACGGCTGGATGATGTTATCGAAGGACTCCTCGGGATACTCGTAGAAGACCCACATGGCCTTAGCGGCATCGATAGGCGAGCCGCCACCGATGGCGATAATCCAGTCGGGCTCGAACTCGCGCATGGCCTCGGCGCCCTTCATGACCGTCTCGATGGACGGGTCGGACTCGACGCCCTCGAACAGCTTGACCTCGAAACCGCCTTCCTTAAGGTCGTTCTCGACGTCCTGCAGGAACCCGCCGCGGCGCATAGAGCTGCCGCCAGAAACGATGATGGCCTTCTTGCCCTTGAGGTTCTTCACCTCGTGGCGAGCGCCCTCACCAAAGTACAGATCGCGAGGATTGGTAAAACGTCCCATACTGTGCCTCCTAAACAAGCCCCTCTTAGACTTGCGTATATAACGGAGCACCCAATTGGCTCCGTTAGGACCGGTTTGCGCGTTGCCGGCGATGACAATGCGCGATGTCTAAACGTCTCAACGCTCAGACAAACACTATTTTACCGTTCTGGTTGGTCAGTTATTCACCTAAAGCCGCCAATGATGAAACGTTTTTTCTATCCCTGAAGACCCTTGTGCGGCATTCATACTCCCAAGCTGGGCAAACGTTTTATCAAGGTTGACTACATATCCCGGGCAGGACGGTGCCCTTCCAAAATATGCACCGTTCGCCGCCAAAAATCGACCGTTTGCGGCACCGTGATACCACTCGGCCGTCCATGGTGCCGACATTTGTGCGACATCCGACTTCGTGGTGCAAAGGTGCAAGTCCAAGTGCGGCACCCCCGGTGTGCCACATGCGGGTAAACTAGAACCTTATATAGAGATGATTTGAACCCTAACCGCAGCAAAGGAGGCCCCATGGCATTCGACCCCATTCAAGAGGATTGCCATCGCCTCGTTCTTGAGGCCTTGCGCCGCGACAATATTCCACTCACCGACGGCCCCGCCGTCGAGCGTCTGATGGAACAATTCACCCGTAACCCCGCGCCGCTCATCGTGCACGACCGCGACCGAGCTGGGCATCTGATTGCCAAGGTCGTCGAGGCTGTCGACTACCGCATCCCCTTTATCCCCGACGACGCCCAGGCAGAGCAAGAAGAAGCCGCAGCCGAGAACATGCTCCGCGAGGCAGCCGCGCTCGATCCGGCCAACTGGGATGCCCAGCGCATGCTGACGGCGCTCACCGCCGAATCCAACGAGGAATACGTACAGTATCTGGTGTCCAAGTGCGACGAGGTGGAGCACGACCTGGCGCTCAAGATTGCCTCGGCACAGGACCCCTACGAGCGTGAGGCCGCAGGCGACCTGACCCGCCGTCCCTACCTGCGCTGGCTTGCCGCCTTGGCATCGCGCGCGCTCATTAGCGGCCGCTACCGCATGTCGCTCGAAGCCGCGAATCGCAGCCTGGACTTTGCGCCCAACGACCCCGCTGGCGTCCGCCATACCGCGATGCTTGCCATGGCAAAGCTCGAATACCCTGCCGAGGAGCTCAAGCGTTTTCGTTCCGCCCACTCCGTACCCTATCTTGCCAACACGCCGCTGCGCCGCCGTCCCAAGGACGCAGAGCGCGACTTGGACCCGTGGACGCTCATCGCACTGATGAGCGCAGCCTGGCGCGAGCTGGATTACGAGGGCGCCGAGCACTACCTGCGCATCCTTGCGCGCTCGTGTCCGCACGCAGCCGAGGCGCTCTACTTCCAAACCGAGTTTCCCGATGGCGTCTATGCCCGCGTCAACGTGGGTGTGGGCTCCACCGACGAGCTTGTCCTTGCATTGTCCGAGGCGACGCCGGTACTGCAGGAGGGGATGGGCGCTCCCGACAACGCCAGCTTTGCCGCCTGGGTCGCCACCAACGACATCGTGCGTTCCCAGATCGACGAGCGCATCCTGCGCGCGGCCGAGCAGGGGCTTCCATTTAAGGGAGGGGACCTCTAATGGATCCGAGCGTCTACATCCCCGCCTACCTGGAGCGCACCTATCTGGTGTCGCACCCCGAGCTCACCGATGCAGCACGCGAGCTTGTCCATAACGACATCAGCGCAAACCCTCACAAGTATGCGCAGACCGAGCATGCCCAAGCGTTGCTGTCCTATGCCGGCGTTCATCGTCATTTGCTTGACGAGCTTCGCCGCATCGAGGACATGGGCAGCGACGAGGAGTTTGAGCAGACGCGCAACCGCCTGTTCGACGATATGCGCGATGAGCTGCTCAAGATTGTTCGCGTCGATGCGCATGTCCTCGATGCCCAGCTGCTCGCCATCATCCTGGCCGACACGCCCGTCGATGCCTGCCTGGGCGACTTGATGAAGCTCGAGGCGAGCACGGCCGACTACCTGCAACAGAGCGTGCCCGGATTTGATATGGAGGCCCCGCACTACTGGGCCAATAATGTTTTGGCCGACGGTGCCACCGCAGCAGACCTTACCGTGAGCGAGCCGGCGCTTATCGGCTGGCTTCACACGCTCGAGGCCATCTCGCAGCTGTGCATGGCGAGCGCTCGTTACCGCGCCGCCGCCAACTACTCTCGCCGTGTTCTTAAGGCGGAGGGCTATCCCACCCGGGCCGCCGGCACCGTGTTACTTGCCCTCGCCCGCTTGGAAGACCAGGACGGTTTTTTTGCCCTGGCACATCAGCTCGAGGAGCAGATGGGGGCAGACGTACTCGAAAACTCTCCTTGGTACCTGCTCGCCCGCACGATTCTGCTGTTCAAAACAAACAAGATGCGCCCGGCGACGCGCGCGCTGCGTGAGTTCGCTAACCGTTGCGAGGGCGGCGCGTTCTTTTTGCTGAATCCGGTGTACCAGACGCCGTACCTTCCCTGCCGACCCGAGCCACGCGACCCCTGGGACCTCTCGCACCAGGCGGTTTGGGAAGCCGACGGCATTATCTCGGACACCCCCGACTTTGCCCCCTGGGCCAACGCCTGCGAAGATGTATCGCAGCTTGCCCAGGAATTTGCGCGCCGCTACGGCTTTTAGCGACGCGATCGCCCCGACCATGTCGTTTACGTTAGGAACGATTTCATGAACCTCCGCTCATCTCTCGCCTGTACCTCGAGCGATATCGCCCGCTGGGGACTGCGCTCTGTCCTCAAGCGCCAGGGTGGCGTGCTTCCCGGCCGCATCGCCATGAAGATCGACCCCGAGCTGCTAAGCGACCTCGCGAGCCTGGTCGACCGCAGCGTGGTGATCACCGGCACCAATGGCAAGACCACCACCTCCAACCTCATCGCCGACGCCGTTGCCGCCAGCGGCGCCACCGTGGTATGCAACCGCGCCGGCAACAACATGGAGCCTGGTGTGGTGGGCGCACTGCTCGAAGCGCGCAGCGGCCTCAAGCGAGCCGGCGGCGGCAAGCGCGTGGGCGTTTTTGAATGCGATGAGCTCTACACCGTGCGCGTCCTGCCCAAGCTCAAGCCGACGTACTTCGTGCTGCTCAACCTGTTCCGCGACCAGCTGGATCGCTATGGCGAGATCGATCACACCCAGGAGGTCATCGCCCATGCGTTGGAGCTCTCGCCGACAACAACGCTTATCTACAACGCCGACGACCCGCTGTGCGCCTCGATTGCCGCGCGCGTTCCCAACGCGAGTATTGCCTTTGGCATCGACGGCGCCACCGACACCGAGTCCGACCGTATTAGCGACTCGCGCTTTTGCTCGCAGTGCAACGCCCCGTTGGAGTACGACTATGTGCAGTACGGCCAGCTCGGCGCCTATCATTGTCCTTCGTGCGGCTGGGGTCGCCCTGCGCTTGTCCGTCGCGTGACGGGCGTGGAGCTCGGCTGCGACGGCTACGGCTTTGACTTGAACTTTGGACCCGATGCCGACGCACCTGCCACGCACATCGCCACGCGCTATAACGGCCTGTATATGGTCTACAACGTTGCCGCCGCCTTCTTTGCGGCGCGCGAGCTGGGCGTGGACGCAGCTCATCTGCAGCCCACGCTCGATGCCTACGTCCCCGCCGGCGGACGCATGGGCCGCTGGGAAATCGCCGGCCGTACCGTCGAGGCCAATCTGGCCAAAAATCCCGTAGGCTTCGATCGACAAATCCAGTCCATTAAAACAGCAGGTGGCAGGCTCTGCGCCTTCTTCCTGAACGACAACGATGCCGATGGCCACGATGTATCGTGGATCTACGACGTCGACTTTGAACGCATCGCCGACACAACGGGGCTTGTCGCCTTTGCTGGCGGCACGCGCGCGCACGACATGCAGGTACGCCTGAAGTACGCCGGCATCGACGCCGCCATCATCTCGAATATCGAGCAGGCGATTGGCACCGTGGCAGACGAGGAGGCTGGCGACACTTTCTATGCCGTCGCAAACTACACGGCCTTCCCGCCGCTGGTCAAGGAGCTCGACGAGCTTAAAGGCACCGATGCGGCTACGGTTGCCGCCCACGCTGCAACGTGCGCCGATGGCAGTGCCGTCCCCGTCGGCGTCGCGCCGACCGAGCTCTCGCGCCCGCTGCGCATCGTCTACCTGTATCCCGATGCCCTCAACCTCTATGGCGACGGCGGCAATGTCATCGCCCTCGAGCGCCGCTGCGCCTGGCGCGGCATCCCCGTTCGCGTGGACGAGGTCCGCATGGGCGAGGTGCTCGATCTCACCGACGCCGATATCGTCATGATGGGCGGCGGCTCCGATCGCGACCAGCTGGCCGTGGCGCACGAGCTGCTCGCTCAAAAAGACAAGGTCGCGGCCTATGTTGAAGATGGTGGCTCATTGCTTGCCATCTGTGGTAGCTACCAGCTGCTCGGCCGTTCATACTACATGGGTGAAGATCGCATTGAAGGCTTGGGCATCATCGCCGCCGAAACCGTGCGCGGTTCTGACCGCCTGATCGGCAACGTCGCCGTCAAGACCGACCTGGCGCCCGGGCCCTTTGTGGGATTCGAGAACCACGGCGGCCGCACTCTGCTCGACGCAGATGCCACGCCGCTTGGAACGTCCGTCGTCACGGGCACCGGCAACAACGGAGACGACGGCTTCGAGGGTCTGATCTACAAGGGCGTCATCGGCACGTACCTGCATGGCCCGGCGCTGCCCAAGAACCCCGAGCTTGCCGACTGGCTCATCGCCCACGCCCTCGAGCGCCGCGGCGATGCGCAGGCCACAGCCCTGCTGCCGCTCAAGCCCCTCGACGACACCTACGAGCACGCCGCCCACGACGCAGCCATGAAGCTCCTCCCCTAACGCCCCGCCACCACAAAGGGAACAGGCACCTTTGTGGTGGTTTTTCAATCTGCCAACGATATGTGAACGGATAAAAAAGTCTGCTATACTCTTTCCCGCTGTCCCCATCGTCTAGCGGCCAAGGACGCCACCCTTTCAAGGTGGATATCGCGGGTTCGAATCCCGCTGGGGGCACCATTTAAACTGAGAAGCCCGTTGCCCTCGCGGTGATGGGCTTTTTGCTATCCATGTGCCGGGATTCGAACCCGACAGGGTGCGGAGCTGTGGAAACGCGAAGCGTTTTCCAGCGCAGCACGCAAGGAGCGAAGTGACGCAGCGAAGGCGGGCGGCGCCAGCCGCACGCGGACATCCCGCTGGGGGCACCACAGAATCTAAGAAGCCCGTTACCAATTCGGTAGCGGGCTTTTTGCTACCGATATGCCGGGATTCGAACCTCGAGGGCATAAAATCACACTGCCATCCAAGGGCCCGTGGTCAAAAAATAGCAAATATGAGTACTGTTACCAATTTAGTAACAGCGATTTCATGCCATCAGAAGGCGATTTAAACGCCAGGGGTCCTACAGCGGAAGAATTGCAGGCCTTCATCAGCTAAGTACTTGGACATATGTTGCGTAACACAGCATATTTTGCAAAAAGATAATGCTACGGGACTTGTGACAGTACTCATATTTGACGTTTTTTGCCCACGACCCCTTATTGCATGGGCGAATCAGTTGCAAAACGGACTCCAAAGCGCCCTTCTCAAACAAAAAGCCGGGGGCCGAGCGATGCGGACCCCGGCTCAATACCGTGACGATATGTCAGTTACGCTCTACACGTAGAACAGGATGTCGTCGTAGGTCGGGACCGGCCAGTAGTCGGCGGCCACGATCTCCTCCATGGCATCCACGGCGGCGCGCAGCGTATCCATAGCGGGAACGACCTCGTGTGCATACACATTGGCCTGCTCCTGGCCATCGAGGGCCTCGGCCTTCTGATGCACGGCGTCGAGCGCCTTGATGGAGTCGTTGATGGCGGTGATACCGTTGCAGAGCTTGTTGAGCGTGTTCTGCTCGCACTGCATGGCGGCCTCAGCACCGGCGGCACGAATAGTCTCAAGGCCTTTAGCGACCTTGGTGGCATAGGCGGTAATGACCGGGCGATAGGTACGACGCGCCTCGCGAACCATCGTGGTAGCCTCGATGTTCATGAGCTTGTTGTACTTCTCGAGCTTGCAGTCGTAGCGGCACTGGGCCTCGGCCTTGGTCAGGACGCCCGTCTCCTCAAAGAGCGCGATAGCCTTATCGGAAACAAAGGCGGGCAGAGCGTCGGCCGTGGTCTTGTTGTTGGCAAGGCCGCGCTTCTCGGCCTCGATGGGCCACTCGTCGGAGTAACCGTCGCCGGAGAACAGGATGCGCTGGTGATCGGTCAGCACCTTCTTGCAGTACTCGAGCGCGGCGTCCTGGAACTTATCCTCGGGCGTACCCTCGAGTGCGTCGGCGAAGGACTTGAGCGACTTGGCCACGGCGGCATCGAGCACCAGGTTGGAGTCGGAGACGTTCTGCTCGGAGCCGCAGGCACGGAACTCGAACTTGTTGCCGGTGAAGGCGAACGGGGAGGTGCGGTTGCGGTCGGTGTTGTCCTGCATCAACTTGGGCAGGGTATCGGCGCCCAGGTCGAGCACGCCGCGCGTGGCATGGACGGAAGCCTTGCCATCGATGATCTTCTCGACGACCTCGGTAAGCTGGTCGCCCAGGAAGATGGACATAATCGCCGGAGGAGCCTCGTTGGCGCCCAGACGATGATCGTTGCCGGCCGAGGCAACGGAGGCACGCAGGAGCTCCTGATAGTTATCGACGGCCTCGATCACCGCGGTGAGGAAGACGATGAACTGCAGGTTGTCGAGCGGAGTGTCGCCCGGGTCGAGCAGGTTCTCGGACTCGGTGCCAAGCGACCAGTTGTTGTGCTTGCCCGAACCGTTGATGCCCTCGAAGGGCTTCTCGTGCAGCAGGCAGACCAAGTCGTGACGGGAGGCGATGAGCTTCATCTTCTCCATCATGACCAGATTCTGGTCGATGGCCTCGTTGACCTCGCCATAGACAGGGGCGAGCTCATGCTGGCAAGGAGCGACCTCGTTGTGCTTGGTCTTGGCGGGAATGCCAAGCGCCCACAGTTCATCGTCCAGGTCCTTCATATAGGCCGAGACGGTGGGGCGGATAGCGCCAAAGTAGTGCTCCTCGAGCTCCTGGCCCTTGCAGGGGGCAGCGCCAAAGAGGGTGCGGCCGGTGATGACCAGGTCCCTGCGCTTGCGGTAAGCGTCCTTCTTGATCAGGAAGTACTCCTGCTCATCGCCCACGGAAGGAACGACCTTCTTGGGGGTCTTGCCAAACAGCGCCAAAACGCGCTTGGACTCACGCGAGAGCGCGGTCATGGAGCGCAGCAGCGGGGTCTTCTTGTCCAGGGCCTCGCCCGTGTAGGAGCAGAAAGCCGTGGGGATGCACAGGACATCGTCCTTGATAAAAGCGGGGCTGGTGGGATCCCAGGCGGTGTAGCCACGGGCCTCGAAGGTGGCACGCAGGCCGCCGTTGGGGAAGCTGGAGGCATCGGGCTCGCCCTGGATGAGGTTCTTGCCCGTAAACTTGGTAATGGCGGTGCCGTCGTGGTTGGGCTCGAGGAAGCTGTCGTGCTTCTCGGAAGTAATGCCCGAAAGCGGCTGGAACCAGTGCGCGTAGTGCGTCGCGCCCTTGGAGATGGCCCAGACCTTCATGGCGTGGGCAACGGCGTTGGCCACATCCAGGTCGAGCGGCTCACCGTCCTCGAGGGTTGCAGCAAGGCGCTTCCAAATGTCCTTGGGGAGGTAGTCCTTCATGACTTCCTCAGAGAACACCATGGTCCCGAAGCGGTCAGTAAGATCGGCCATACGGAACTCCCTTCGTATCGGCACCGCGTGAGAAGCGGTGTTGATTACTAACGAACGAGTCATAGATTAGGCTCGTCGTGTTTCCGCGACATTACCGTTATGTTGCTGTCGCGAAACTAATCAATGAGGTTACCGCATCACAGCGGCGCTGCCGCCCTTAATGGCCAATCAACTGTATAAATTGCAGACCTCTCCCCATAGTTTAAGGGTAGTCAATTTGGGATGGGGCTCTATTAACTGGTATTTCGCATCAAATACCATTCAATATAGCCCCATCCTAGATTGACCGCTCTGTTATAGGAAATGCCGATAGCAAAGCATTTTCGATTGGTATCCCCAAATAGCGAGTGAAACTCCACCGTGACACTGTGGTGCTGTAGAATCCTTAAAACACATCACACTATTGCGTATCTAAAGGAGCACGATATGCGCGTCGACGAGGTTTTTAAGCAGGCAGCATCCCAGGGCACCGCACCCGTTTCGTTTGAGATGTTCCCGCCCAAGGGCGAGCTTACCCTCGACACGGCTCGCGAGGTGGCAGGCAATCTGTGCAAGCTTTCGCCGAGCTTTGTCTCGGTCACCTGCTCTGCCGGCGGCTCGGGCAACGGCGCCACCACCGCCCCCATCGCACATATGATTACGAGCGAATTCGATACACCCTCGGTGGCACACCTTACCTGTGTGGGCCGCTTGCACGCCGATATCGCCGCCAAGATCGACGAGTATCGCACCGCCGGCGTTGAAAACATCCTGGCCCTGCGCGGCGATCTTCCCGCTGGCGCGACTGAGGACGACAAACCCGCCTCCGACTACGCCTACGCCCGCGACCTCATCCCCGAGCTCGTCGACGCCGGCTTTTGCGTGGGCGCCGCAGCCTACCCCGAGGGCCACATTGCCTGCGAGGATCTCAACCTCTCGGTCGAGCACCTCAAGCAAAAACAAGACGCCGGCGCGAGCTTCTTTGTGACACAGCTCTTCTTTGATAACGAGTGCTTCTATCGCTTCCGCGAGCTTGCCGACAAGGCCGGCATCACCGTGCCCATTACCGCGGGCATCATGCCGTTTATGGGCAAGTCACAGATCAGCCGCATGGTCTTTATGTGCGGCGCGTCGCTGCCCTCCCCCGTCATCAAGATTCTCGCCAAGTACGAGAACGACCCCGAGAGCCTGCAGGCAGCTGGTGTAGATTATGCAGCCCGCCAGCTTTGCGACCTCAAGGAGCACGGCGCCGACGGCCTGCACCTGTACACTATGAACCGTCCTGCGATCGCCGCGACCATTATGGAGCGCCTGGGGTAATGGAAAAACCGCACATCGATACAACCACTGTCGAAGTGCCGGCCGACCTTGCGTCGCCGGCGCTTTACCGTGTCGATGCTGCGCACCATCCCCGTGTCGACCGTGCCGAGATGCTGCGGTATCTGGGTTACGGCGGCCAGCAGATTGAGCCCGAGTTGTCGCAGCGTATTGAGCTTGTCGTTGAACGTCTGGAATTGGACATTGAGCCCCGTGGCGTGCGCCGCGTGTTTGCCGTCGATGCCACGGGTGTGGACGAGCAGGGAGAACCTTGCATTCGCCTGGTCGGCACCAACGTTGAACTGCGCGGTCGCGATATCTATCGACATCTCAAAGACGCCCGCTTTGCCGCGCTCATGGCATGCACCCTCGGCATGGACGCCGAGCGTCGCCTGCGCACCACGGGAGCCCAACATCCCCTGGAGGGCGCCGTGCTCGACGCCGCGTGCTCCGCTTACGTGGAAGCCGCCGTAGAGCAAATGGACCAGCGGGTCAAGACGGACGCCGCCGTTCATGGGCTCGCCGGCAACTGGCGCTTCAGTCCCGGCTACGGCGACTGCCCGCTTACGGCGCAGCGCTCAATCGCGGCTGCGCTCAACGCCACGCGGCTCATCGGCCTGACCGTCACGCCCACCAGCCTGCTCATGCCCACCAAAAGCGTGACCGCGGTGATCGGCCTGTTCGACGGCGAAGTCCACGACGCCCAGACCCGCCCCACCTGCAATATCTGCCGCATGCGCGAGAACTGCCGCTTCCGCGCCGCCCACACCACCTGCTATTCGCATTCTGAATAAAATGTCAATTGATGGCACGGTATCGAGGGAATCTCATCCGTATGTAAGCGGATGTCCTCACAAACAAGTACCATTAGATGCCAAATAACAACTATCTGAAAGCCAGTACATGCACAACATTCTGCAGTTCTCGCCACAACTAACCGCGCTTGAGTTTTTTTCAGGCATTGGCTTGGCTCGTGCCGGCATGGCAAAAGCCGGAATCAAAACAATCTGGGCAAATGACATAGACCATACTAAATGCGCCATGTACAGCCAGTGTTGGGGCGATGAACATCTAGTCGAGCAGGATGTTCACACACTCGACCCCGACCTAATACCCCAAGCCGACATCGCATGGGCGTCAAGCCCTTGCACAAACTTATCTCTCGCGGGAAACAGGGAGGGACTTATCTCTGGCAAAGAGTCCAGTGCGTTCTTTGGCTTTATTAAGGCCATCGAAGGAATGAGCGATCGTGCCCCGCGGGCACTTGTTCTCGAAAATGTCATCGGCCTTGCCACGTCTAATAACAGTGATGACTTTAGACTCGTTTGCCAGGAATTTAATCGTTTAGGCTATTCATGCGACGCCTATTTTATCGATGCACGGCACTGGCTTCCCCAGTCACGCCCCCGCATGTTTGTCGTCGGATTAAAAAACCCTCTTCCCAACAGCCGACTCGATTCCTCGCTTCGACCTGAAAAGGTCTCCTGGATTCACTCCGACCCTTCACTCATTACGCACGTCTCTCACCTAAACGAACCGAGCCCACTTCGCATGAGGGGCCTTGCAACGGTTGTTGAAAATATTCCCGAGGACGACAAGCGTTGGTGGAACAAAAACCAAGTGCAAGCATTTATCGACTCACTTGCACCGCATCAAGCAGAGCGCCTTCAGCGCTTCTTAAATGCCAAAGAAAAAATTGTTCGCACTGCTTACCGTCGCACGCGATCGGGCGTTGTGCGCTGGGAAATCCGTGAAGAAGAAATTGCCGGATGTCTAAGAACGGCTCGCGGCGGCTCATCAAGACAGGCAGTCGTTATATGCGAAAACGGAAAAATAGAAGTTCGCTGGATGACTGGAACTGAATATGCCCGTCTCCAAGGTGCTGACTCATGTCAGTTTAGCGGCTTCTCGGATGCTCAGATTCGCTACGCATTCGGCGATGCAGTTGCCGTGCCAGTTGTCACTTGGCTTATAAAAAATGCAGTCAAACCCGCGCTTATGTCTTCAAGGAACGGAGTGAACAATAATGGAAATGACCAATTGCTCCTTGAGCGAGCCCGATAAAGGTATCTTGGATGCCATTGAACTCTGGTACGAATCCAAGCGCAACAAGCGAGGCAATGTCAACCGTAACGTTATGGCGGTTGGCATAGGCATAAGCGAGCTGCTGCAAAACCGTTTTCCGCTCACCGACGATTATGTGCAATCGGACAAGGGGAGCCAAGTACGAGGCCTAAGTGGAGCATGCATCAAAACAGTTTTAGCCAGACATGGGGAAACGCGTGCCTTCGCGTCAGAGGGCGGCAGAACCTCACGCGGCACACTCCCGATGGCGCTTGAGCTTGCCACAATTATCAACTCTGCCCTACCCAGTGACATTTGCGAAGACACTCGTCTTGAAGCTGCGAATGCAATCGCCAATTTCTTCGTCGAGCGAATCCAGGTCGATTTCTTTAACCGGCAGAGAATCAAAGTCGAAATCGATCTTCAAAAACCAATTTCTGTCATTGTCGATGATGTCCTAGCCGAAGCAAGCCTACGGTCCGATAAGCCAACGGGTACCGTCGCACAGCACCTGGTAGGTGCAAAACTAGAGATGTTATTTCCAACCATAGAAATCGGAAAGGACAACTCAAACGCCGCCGACCAGCAGACAGACCGTTCTGGCGATTTCCAAATCAATGATGCTGCATTTCATGTGACTGTATCGCCAATGGCCAAATTGACCGATCGATGCCGAGATAACATTCGAAATGGCATTCGACCCATCGTCGTTGTCCCCCACGATAAAGTTTCCTTCGCTTACGGACTGTTCGAAAGTGAGGGACTCGGCAATCGCGTACAGGTTATCGCGCTCGAATCGTTTATCGGCATCAATATTGAAGAGTTATCGTTCTACAAGCGAGGCCTAATTCGATTAAATGTCGCACGGCTTCTTGCCCACTACAACAAGCGAATCGAAGATATCGAGCCCGACAAATCTCTTCAAATAGAAATTCCTCAGTGGGCTCTAGACGAAATGGATGCACATGGCGAATAGCTCAAACATACTTATCACTCATGATTCTGACGGCACTGCATTGGCGGCACCCGTTGATGCCGCACGTCGCAACGGTGCCACGTACAAGACGCGCACGATCGACGATCTGCGCATTAAGGACGATCGCCTGCGTGCGGCCATCGAGGGCACGGGACACCTGCTGTTCGACGGCGGCATGGGCACCATGTTGCAGGCCGCTGGCATGAAGGCGGGCGCCCTGCCCGAGCTGCTCAACTTTGAGGAACCCCAGGTCATTACCGACATTCAGCGTCAGTACGTCGAGGCCGGCTGCGACGTGATCACCGCCAACACCTTTGGCGCCAACGCCCACAAGCTCGACGGTGCCGCCACCGTGGCAGACGTCTTTGCCGCGGCCGTCGCCTGTGCCCGCGAGGCCGGCGCCCGCTACGTCGCCGGTGACATCGGCCCCATCGGCGCGCTGCTTCGCCCCCTGGGTACCCTGAGCTTCGACGAGGCCTACGACCTCTTTGCCGAGGAAGTGCGCGCCGGCGTCGCCGCGGGTGTGGACCTCTTTATTATCGAGACTATGACCGACCTGGCCGAGATCAAGGCGGCGGTCCTCGCCTGCCGCGAGAACTCCGACCTGCCCGTCTTTGCCACCATGACCTTTGAGGAAGACGGCCGCACCTTCCTGGGTACGAGTCCCGAGGTCGCCGCCATCACGCTCGACGCCATCGGCACCGACGTTTTGGGCATCAACTGCAGCCAGGGACCGGCCGAGCTACGAGGACTCGCCGCACGTATGCTCACCGTTACCGACAAGCCCATCATGGTGCAGGCCAACGCAGGACTGCCCCACGTGGACGACGGCGGCAACACCGTCTTTGATATCCAGGCCCCCGAATACGCCGAGGCCGTCGCCGGCATGATCGCCGACGGCGTGAGCGTCGTGGGCGGTTGCTGCGGCACCACGCCGGCGCACATGGCGGCCTTGCGCACGCTTATCGATAACCACACGCCCAGCCCGCGCCACCGCAAGCCCAGTATGTCGGTCACGAGCGCCCAAACGGTCGTGGACCTTCCCTGCGACGGCCACAAGATCGCCGTCATCGGCGAGCGCATCAACCCCACCGGCAAAAAGCGCCTGCAGCAGGCCCTGCGCGACGGCGACCTGGACTACGTCGTGAGCCAGGGCATCAGCCAGCAGGAACAGGGCGCCGACATCCTGGACGTCAACGTGGGCCTGCCCGAGATCGACGAGGTCAAGATCATCCAACAGGCGACCGAACAGCTCCAGGGCTCCACGCTGCTGCCGTTGCAGATCGACTCCACCGACCCCGCAGCCGTCGAGGCCGCCGTGCGCCGCTACGCCGGCAAGCCCATCATCAACTCGGTCAATGGCAAACAACAGATCATGGATGAGATCTTTCCGCTGGTCGCCCACTACGGCACCAACGTTGTCGGCCTTACGCTCGACGAAGGCGGCATCCCCGATACCGCCGAGGCTCGCTTCGCCATCGCCGAGCACATCGTGGCCGAGGCTGCCCGCTACGGCATCGGACCGGACCGCATCCTCATCGACTGCCTGGTCATGACCGCCTCGACCAATCAACGCCAGGCCGAGCAGATCCTGCGCGCCATGTCCCTGTGTAAGGAGCGTCTGGGCGTCAAATGCGCGCTCGGCGTGTCGAACATCAGCTTTGGCCTGCCTGCCCGCCCGCTGCTGGGCTCGGTCTTTTTGGCCGCCGCCTTCGGCGCGGGCCTGGACGCCCCCATCATGAACCCGGGCTCCAAGCGCTTTATGGATACCGTCTACAGCTATCGCGTGCTGAGCGTTGAGGACGAGGGCTCGACCGGATACATCGAGCGCTACGCCGGCTGGACCGACCCGTACAAGATTGCCGCCAACCCGGCAGCGGCTCAGGCCGCATCGACCGACACGGTGCCCGCTGCTGGCACCGCCGGCACCGACGGCAACGACGACCCGATTCGTCGCATGGTCGTCTCGGGCCGCAAAGGCGAGATCGCTGCCGAGACCGAGCGCCTGCTGGCCGACCACGACGCCATGGACCTCATCAACAATCACTTTATCCCCGCCCTCGACGAAGTTGGCGTCCTCTTTGACCAGGGCAAGTTCTTCTTGCCGCAGCTCATGGCCTCGGCCGAGGCCGCGCGCGTGGGCTTCGACACCATCAAGCGCCTGATGCCCGCCGGCGAGATTGCCGACAAGGGCAAGATCTGCGTGGCCACCGTCAAGGGCGACATCCACGATATTGGCAAGAACATCGTCAAAATGCTGCTCGACAACTACGGCTACACCGTCTTTGACCTGGGCCGCGACGTCGATCCGCAGGAGGTACTCAAGACCGTGCAGGAGCGTGACATCAAGCTCGTCGGCCTCTCGGCGCTTATGACCACCACGGTCGTCGCCATGGAGGAGACCATCAAGTTGCTCCATGCCGAGGTTCCGGGCGTCAAGATCATCGTAGGCGGCGCCGTACTCACCCCCGAATACGCCAAGCAGATCGGCGCGGACTACTACGCCAAGGACGCCGCCGAAAGCGCTCGTATCGCCGAAGAGGTCTTTGGGCAGTAACACAACGGAAACAACCGAGCACCAAAACGTGCCGCACGCGCCACTTGGCACGTGCGGCACGTTAGAATAGATAAGACTATGCTCGTTTTGGCAGATAGGAGCGCAAGGATGGCGATCACGCCCGCAGAAATCGCGGAAACCCGCGGCATGGTTGAGGAACAGAACCTCGACATCAGGACCATCACCATGGGTGTTTCGCTCATGGGTTGCGGCGACGAGAACCTCGACCGCATGTGCACGAAGATCTACGACCACGTGACGCACACGGCTGAGCATCTGGTCGAGACCGCCGAGAACCTCGAGCGCGAGTACGGTATCCCCATCGTCAACAAGCGCGTTTCCGTCACCCCGGTGGCGCAGATTGCCGCGTGCTGCAAGGATGAGGACCTCACCCCCATCGCGCATGCCCTCGACCGCGCGGCCGAGACGCTCGGCATCGACTACCTGGGCGGCTTCTCCGCGCTCGTCCAGAAGGGCATCGGCAATGCCGACCGCCGCGTCATCCAGTCCATCCCCCAGGCGCTCGCCACCACGAGCCGCGTCTGCTCTAGCGTCAACGTCGCCAGCCTGCGCGCCGGTATCAACATGGACGCCGTGCTCATGGCCGCGCAGACTATCATCGATGCCGCTAAACTCACGGCCGACCAGGATTCCGTCGGCGCTTCCAAGTTTGTCTGCTTTGCCAACATGGTCGAGGACTCCCCGTTTATGGCGGGCGCCGTCCACGGCGGTGGCGAGGCCGACGCCGTCATCAACGTAGGCGTCTCGGGCCCCGGCGTTATGGCCGCAGCCCTGGAGACGCTGCCCGACTCCGCATCGATGATGGAGGTCGCCGAGAAGATTAAGCAGACCGCCTTTAAGATCACCCGTGCCGGCGAGCTCATGAGCCGCGAGGCCGCCCATCGCCTGGGTGTCGAGAAGGGCATTGTCGACCTGTCGCTGGCTCCCACGCCTGCCATCGGCGACTCCGTTGCCCGCATCCTCGAGATCATCGGCGTGGGCACCTGCGGTGGTCCCGGCACGACCTGCGCGCTCGCCATGCTCAACGATGCCGTCAAGAAGGGCGGCGTCATGGCCAGCTCCAGCGTGGGCGGTCTCTCCGGCGCCTTTATCCCCGTGTCCGAGGACGCCGGCATGATCGCCGCCGTCGAGGCCGGCGCGCTTTCGCTCGAGAAGCTCGAGGCCATGACCTGCGTGTGCTCCGTTGGCCTGGACATGATCGCCATCCCCGGCGACACCCCGGTCGAGACCATCGCCGGCATCATCGCCGACGAGATGGCCATCGGCGTTATCAACAACAAGACCACGGCCGTCCGCGTGATTCCTGCCATCGGCAAGGGCGTGGGCGACTGCGTCGAGTACGGCGGTCTGTTTGGCCGTGCACCCATCATGCCGGTGAACCCCAACGCCGGCACCGTGCTTGC
>JAUMNV010000212.1 GCA_031295725.1 Collinsella sp. | reverse complement strand
CGCATTCTGTTTATCGTCAAGAACCGGCTTGAGCGTAAAGACAAAGGGAAGGAAGGCAATTGCGCCCGCGATGGCGCCTGCAACGATAGCGAGCAGATCGGCTATCTGAAACACTGGCGTCCTCACTTTCCTTTTTAACGCCTCACAGGACAGTTCCCGCCAAACATTGGTGACTATTGTACGAGCCAATCGCTAAAGTACAACCGAAAAAGCATCGGTTAATACGCACCTGTTCGTTTTCTTAAGACCTTCTTTATGCCGCAGGTACGCTAATACGTTTTTCTCGAACCCCTCAGCGCAAAACGTCCGTTAACAGGAGCGCGCGTGGACGTCTTTTGCTCGCCCGCGCGCACCATTTCTTCGTATTTTCGACGTTAGCCGGTATGGCCCAGAGATTACAGCGTGCCGTAGATGCGGTCGCCGGCGTCGCCCAGGCCGGGAACGATGTAGGCGGCCTCGTTGAGATGGTCGTCGATGGCGCACGTATAAATATGTACGTCGGGGTCCTTTTCGGTCAGTGACTTGAGGCCCTCAGGCGCGGCGACGATGCACAGCATGCGGATGTCCTTGACACCGCGCTCGCGCAGGTAGCTGATGGCCATCTCGGCCGAACCGCCCGTGGCGAGCATGGGGTCGACGACCAGGCAGATGCGCTGGTCGATATCCTTGGGCATCTTGCAGTAATACTCGTGCGGCTCGTGGGTGACCTCGTCGCGCTCCATGCCGATGTGGCCCACGCGAGCGGAGGGCACCAGGTCGAGGATGCCGTCGACCATGCCAAGGCCCGCACGCAGGATGGGCACGATGGCGAGTTTCTTGCCGGCGAGCTGTTTGAACGTGGCAGTAGTGATGGGGGTCTCGACTTCGACGTCTTCCATGGGCAGGTCGCGCATGGCCTCGTAGCCGTCAAAAAGTGCGAGTTCGCGCACGAGCTGGCGGAACTGGTTGGTGCCGGTGTTTTTGTCGCGCAGAATCGACAGCTTGTGCTGGACGAGCGGGTGATCGACAAGCGTCACACGGGACGTATCGTAGGTGACGGTCATGGGTTGATTGCCCCTTTCGTTGCGGCCGGAAGATGGCCTTGCTGACAAGGCGCATGGCGATGTTGTTGCCGCGCGCCGTGCATAAGTTTAACGGTTTGTTGTATCGAGCAGCTCGTCGCAACCCTACTGAGCGGTGTTGAGCGAACGCTTGACGGCATCACGCCAACCAGCGAGATTGCTCTCACGGCGCTCGGCGGACATATGGGGAAGGAAGGTCTTAACGATCTGAGCGTTTTGCTCCAGCTCCTCCAGGTCCTCCCAATAGCCGACGGCAAGGCCCGCCAAGTACGCGGCACCGATCGCCGTGGTCTCCACCGTCTCGCACTGCAGCACGGGGATATCCAGCAGATCGGCCTGGAATTGCATGATGAACTCGTTGCGCGAGGCACCGCCATCGACGGACAGGCGCTCAATCGAAAGTCCCACGTCCTGCTCCATGGCGCGTAGCACGTCATAACTCTGGTAGGCCATGGACTCGCAGGCCGCACGCACAATGGTCGCGCGACTCGAGGCGCCGGTCAGGCCGCACACGATACCGCGAGCATGCGGGTCCCACCAGGGAGCGCCCAGACCCGCAAAGGCGGGAACGAAGTAGCAGCCCTCATTGTCGTTGATCGAAGCGGCGAGTTGCGCGGACTCGCTCACACTCGAGATGATGCCCATGTTGTTGCGCAGCCAGTTCATGGTGGAACCGGCAGCAAAGATGGAGCCCTCGAGTGCATAGCTGATCTTGCCGTCCGCGGCGATACCGATCGTGGAGACCAGACCGTTCTTGGATTCGACGACCTCGTCGCCGGTGTTCATGAGCATAAAGCAACCCGTGCCATAGGTGTTTTTGGTCTGGCCGGGATGGAAGCAGCAGTGGCCGAACAGCGACGCCTGCTGGTCGCCCGCCACGCCCATGATGGGCGGCATGTTGGTCATGATGTCGCTCGCGACGCGGCCGTAGTCGCCCGAGCTCCAACGAACCTCGGGCATCATGGAACGTGGAACGTCAAAGAGCGCCAGCAGGTCGTCGTCCCAATCGAGCGTATGGATATTAAAGAGTGCCGTGCGGCTGGCATTGGTGTAGTCGGTGGCAAAGACCTGACTGCCGGTGAGGTTGTAGATGAGCCAGGTGTCGATGGTGCCGAACATGAGGTCGCCCGCCGCCGCGCTCTCACGCGCACCGTCGACGTTGTCGAGGATCCACTGCACCTTGGAAGCCGAAAAATACGGATCGAGCGTGAGTCCTGTGCGGGAGCGCACCAGCTCTTCTGCGCCCTGCTCGACCAGCTCGTCGATCAGAGGTGCGGTGCGACGGCATTGCCACACGATGGCGTTATAGATGGGTTGGCCGCTTATGCGGTCCCACACCACCGTGGTCTCGCGCTGGTTGGAGATACCGATGGCGGCAATGCGGTCAGAATGGATGCCGCTCTTAAACTGAACCTCCATCATCACGCCGATCAGGCTGGCAAGCACCTCCGTGGGATCCTGCTCCACCCAGCCGGGACGCGGGAAGCTGGTTTTGACGCTACGACGTGCCTGCGCGACGATGCATCCGTACTCGTCGACGATGGTCGCAAGTACCGAGGTGGTGCCGCAGTCGAGCGCCATGATGTAGGAACCGCCAAAGTCAAACGAGGCATCTTCCATGCCCAGGCTGCCCAGATTCAACGACATCGCTTACACCTTTCTATTGCATCGGGTCGGACAGGACCCGTTCGATCTCTGATGCGGGAAGTGCGCCTTGGCGCAGGATCTGGAGCCCGCCGTGCTGGAACGACACGATGGTTGAGGCATCGCGACACGGGGTCTCACCGGCGTCGACGGCAACATCGACCCCCTCCAGGATGCGCTCCTCCACCGTGACAAAACTTGCCGGCGCGGGCGCGCCATGCGTGTTAGCGCTGGTGCAGGCAAGAGGGCTGCCGCAGGCGCGGATGAGCGCTTGGACCACAGGCGAGGCCGACGCGCGAAGAGCCACCGTGTCGTCGGCGGCACGCATAAAGGTCGGCACGCAGGGGGCCGCCTTGACCACAATAGTCAGGGCTCCCGGCCAGCATCGTCGTGCGAGTACGCGAGCCTCTTCGGGGATATCCACGCCATAGCGGTCGAGTGCCTCGGCATCATCGACCAGCCAGGCAACCGTTTGGGTGAGCTCGCGCTGCTTGAGGGTAAAGATACGACGATAGCCGGTACCGAGTGCGGGGACCGCGGCGCCATTGACGACAGCCTGCGGATCGCGCGGCCACGATGGGAATTCGCTTGTATCTTGGGGCACGGCGTCCGAGAAGGCGTTGACTGCCACGGCGACACCGTAGACGGTCTCGGTCGGGATCAAGGCCAGGCCGCCGCGGCCGAGCACCTCGGCCGTGCGTTCGACGGCGAGCCGATGCGGCTCGCGCGTTCCCTCGTATACCCGATAGACCGTCTGCATGTGTATGCCAGCCCCTTACGCTCTGGTGAAAGTTTGTTTACTGAGGGGCATTCTCGCACGAAACGTTCAACCTATTTGGCCAGAGTGCATGTTGGTTTGGTGAGCGGCTCTAGTAGTCGGTGAAAGTGAGGGGGTTAATTGAAGATTTTTAGCGCGCAAGCGTAACGGTACGATCGGGAAACTCGATGCTTGCAACCAGTTTTCCGCCGAGGCTCTCTGCGTACCTGCTCAGCGTGTCGAGCCTCATCGAACCCAACTCCCCACGCTCGAGCTCGGATACACGTTTTTGAGAAACGCCCATCGACTGGGCGACCGACGCCTGTGTTAGATCTTTTAACCTGCGAATCTGAGCAAGCTTATAGGCTTCGATACGATCGCGAGTCCTCTCCTGCTCGGCGGTAATGGAGTCGCGTGTTATCCCGCGAGATTCCATATACTCATGCAGTTCCATCTCGATCGAGCCTCCTTACGTGGCGACGGTATATTTGCTCGGCCCTTGGAATGTTGATCGCATACCAACCGTTCCATTTTGCCCTTGACGATCCCGCTCGCGACTTATCACCCGCCAATAGCAATACCGCCTGGCGCTTGGGGTCAAAGGCGAAGAGGATGCGAATCACCTGCCCACCACACGACGTCACTCTCAGCTCCTTTAAATGATGAAGCTTCGAGCCCTTTACGCGGTCAACCAGCGGACGACCAAGGCTGGGACCTTCCTTCTCGAGCACCAAAAGGTCTGCATAAATCTGCTTCAGCGTAGCTTCATCCTGCTCATCAAGCCAAGGTTCAATGTAATCAAGCACGATACGGTACCGATGCAGCTGATTTGACATACCTTTCTCCTTCTATAGTAGAAGTTTTACGGTATATTGCAAGGACAAACTTGCGCAAATGTCTATTTATTCAGCTTAAATACGCTGTTTGGGCTCGGTGACGATGGCTCGAACGATGCGGGGACGATCGGTGAGGTCGTGGACGATACGCACGTCCGAAAGGCCTGCCTGGCGACAGAGCTCGGCCGCGGCATCGAGGGCGCCCTCGTAGAGCTCGCAGGCAAACAGGCCGCCGGCGCGCAGCATGTAAGGCGCCGCATTGAGCAGGCGGCGGAAGATGTCCAGGCCGTCGGCACCGCCCTCGAGCGCCAAGTCGGGCTCAAAGTCCTTGACCTCGTGCGGCAGCGAGCGCATGACGCCGGTCGGGATGTAGGGCGGGTTGGAAACGAGCACGTCGAAGGTGCCCCACTCTTCGCGGGGAATGGAGCTCACCAGGTTGGTGAGACTAAAGGCAACCTCATCTGCCGTGAGGCCGAGCGCGTCGCGGTTTTTGGTGGCCAGATCGATGGCGCGCGGCTCGATATCGGTGGCGGTGCAGGTAACGTGGCCGCGGCGCTCCCAGGCAAGGGAGAGCGAGATGCAACCCGTGCCGCAGCCGACCTCGAGAACGCGGGCGATACGGGGCTCGGCTGGGGCAGGCGCAGCGGCATCCTGAGCCGAAGCCGTCTCCTGGCCGGCACCCTCGATGGCGATGCCGTATTCGTCGAGCTCGGGCTCGGCGGCTTCCGCGGCTTCGGCTTCTGCTGCCTGCGCGGCGGCTTCCTCGGCCTCGCGGTCGGCCAGCTCCTCGGCATAGGCGCGGCCGCCCAATACGTCGCCGCCTAGCGCCGCCTCATCGGCAGCCGTCAGGTTAGCGGCACGGCGCTCGGCGGCCGCGCGTTCGTCTGCCAGCGCGGCCTCGGCCTTGCGTGCCTCCTCGACCTCATCGTTCCAAGGCAGCTCCACGCGCTGACGGGCAGCAGCCTTGGGGCTCAGCACCTCGGCATCCAGATAATTGAGGACTTCCTCGACGAGCATCTCGGTCTCGGGGCGCGGAATGAGCACGCCGGGGGCGCACGCGACGTCGATCATGCGAAACTGCGTGCTGCCGGTGATGTACTGCAGCGGTTCACCTTTAGCGCGACGAACAACGGCCGCGTGCATGGTCTCGAGCTGAGCCGCGTTAAGCGTCTCGTCCATGCGCATATATAAGTCGATGCGTGCCAAACCCGTGGCAGCGCAGAGCAGCCACTCGGCAGAAAGACGGGGGTGCTCCTCGCCGCGCTCGGCCAGGTACTCCTTGGTCCACTCGAGACAACGCTTGATGGTCCAAATCTCGTTTGCCATGGGGCCCTCCCCTCTTAAGCGCCGGACGGCGCGCGAATGTCGGAGCAGATTGTACGCGAGGCCAGCGCTTGGCAAGGGACGATTGAAGGCGATTATCGAGAATCAGCCCAGATTTTTGCTTGGAACCTGCCTGAAGTGCTCATTCGTCGACGTCAAAATCTGCATTCGTCAAGCTTTTGGCAAGGTTGACCCAAAACTGACCAATATCTAACCAAGAACTTGCCAAATCACTTGACGTGCGACGCATCAAAAAATGCACTGCGACTTCTTGAACGATTTTTTGAGCATTATTTTCAATAGCAGATAAATGCCGCTAATTTCTTTGAGCAGGTAGCCGGCTTCATGGCCATCAAAGCCGATTGAATAACATCTCAAAGCAATGTGCCCAACCTAGTCATTTAAGAACGTCCCCAATGACTACCTCTAAGGCGCCGCAGGTTGAGCATACCGCATCCGGAGCAAGGCAGCGCCGCAGGTAGAGGACGGACAGCGAGCGGGTCGCATTTGAGACAAGGTGACGTGAAACGAAAGGGCGCTGACCTTCTGGTCGCGCCCTTGAAGTTGAACGTCAGATTGTCCAAATGCGGCCCGCGCAGCGTCGGCTGGTCCGCCGTTCGGTAGAACGGCGGAACCTACACAGCCTGTGCCAGCTTCTCGGCTCGCTCGGCGGCGGCGAGTGCCTCGATGACGGTGCCGAGCTGATCGCCCAGAAGGACGCCGTTGTAGGTGGAGTTGAAACCGATGCGGTGATCGGTCACGCGGTCCTGGGGCTGGTTATAGGTACGGATCTTCTCGGAACGGTTGCCGTGGCCGATCTGGCTCTGGCGCTCGGCACCGAGCTCAGCCTGCTGCTTCTCGAGCTCCATCTCGTACAGACGGGCGCGCAGCATCTGCATGCAGACTTCGCGGTTCTGAATCTGGGAGCGCTGTTCCTGCGACTGCACCACGGTGTTGGTGGGCAAGTGGGTGATGCGCACGGCGGAGTAGGTAGTGTTAACGCACTGACCGCCAGGGCCGGAGGCGCAGTAGGTGTCGATGCGCAGGTCGGACTGGTTGATCTGGACGTCGATTTCCTCGGCCTCGGGAAGCACGGCGACGGTAGCCGTGGAGGTCTGAATGCGACCCTGGGACTCGGTCTTGGGGACGCGCTGGACGCGGTGCACGCCGGACTCGAACTTCATGACGGAGTAAACGCGGTCGCCCTCGACCTTGAACTCAATGGACTTAAAGCCGCCGGCCTCGCTGGGGCTGGAATCGAGCACGGTGGTCTTCCAGCCGCGCGACTCGCAAAAGCGCTGATACATCTTGTAGAGGTCGCCGGCGAAGATGGCCGCCTCGTCGCCACCGGCGGCGGAGCGAATCTCGACGATGGTGTTCTTGTCGTCGTTGGGGTCGCTCGGGATGAGCATGTACTTGATGTCTTCCTCGAGTTGGGGAAGCTTGGCCTCGTTTTCGGAGATGTCCATCTGGAGCATCTCCTTCTCATCGGCATCGGTGGTATCGTGCAGCATTTCCTTGGCAGCCTCGATGTCATCGAGCGCGCCGATGTACTCGCGCGAGGCGGCGATGAGGTCGGACTGGTGCGCGTACTCCTTGTTGAGACGCGTGAACTCCTTGATATCGGAGGCGACGGCCGGGTCGGAAAGCTTCTTCTCGAGCTCCTCGTAGGCCTTGATGATCTTTTCGAGCTTGTCGCGCATGGCGGGACTCCTTTATATGCGTGAAGGTGAAAATCGGCAGAGTTGATGGGGCGCGGGGCACCGCTGCGGGGGTAAGCCCGGCTAGAACATGTCGATCTTCAGATACATGCGCATCCCTTCGCGTATGGGGTACATAGTTGCGGTCTAACCCATACATGATAGCGTGCGCAGGCAAACCTGCATATAACCCGCACGGAATCCGACAAAGGGACAGTCCCTTTGTCGGATTCTAAAGCGTATGGAGTAGGGCGATGAGGAAGCGAACACCCTGGAGGTAGGCGCGGCGGGTGATGCGCTCGTTGGTGCCGTGGACGCCTCGGTCGCACTCGTCATCATCGACCACAAAGGCCGAGAAGCGAATGCACTCAGGGCAAATGTGCTGGTAGTTGGCAGCGTCGGTCGCACCGATCACGGTCGAGGGCACAATTGCCACTGGCTCGAATGATCCGTTTTCCTCCATCCCCTTTGGATCACGGAAATAGCGGACGGCGATGGAGCGAACCGCCTCGAGACCGGGACCACCGATGCGCGGGGACGGCGAGGGTTCGGAGCTGCCGGGGCCCAGCTCCACTTTGACACGACCGGCAAGGTCCGCCCCGGCAACCGCCTCACGGCAGCGCGCCACAACGTCGGCCACGCTCGTGCCCTCGAGCATGCGGAAGTTAATGTTGGCCCACATATCCTGCGGCATTACGTTGGCGCCGGTGCTGCCACCCTCGATCTGCGTGGGCGCGCAGGTGGTCGTCACCAGCGGATAGAGCTTTTTGCTGGCGAGGCAATCGCGGACAATGGCATCCCCGTTGGCGGCAATTTCATCGGCCGTGTAGAGCCCCAACTCGACGAG
>JAUMNV010000210.1 GCA_031295725.1 Collinsella sp. | reverse complement strand
CTCTTGGTCATTTCGCATCAGCGCCGTACTATGGAGGACGCTGACGTCCTCTATGGCGTCTCGATGCAAGCCGACGGCGTCAGTCGCGTCGTCTCGCAAAAACTCGATCGCGAAACCGGAAAGGTCGTGAATGCATAATGGGATTCTTCGATGCTCTCTCGCGCGGACTTGAGCGCAGTCGCGAGGCCCTCAACGAGGTCTTTTACTTTGGCGGCGAGGTCGACGAGGATTTTTGGGAGGACCTTGAGGACACCCTCGTCATGGGTGACATGGGCGCCGAGGTCGCCATAAAGGTCTCCGATGACCTGCGTGATGCCGCGGCTAAGAAGAACCTCAAGACCGCCCCGCAACTCCGTCGCGCCCTGGCCGAGCAGCTTGAGCAGCACTTTGTGCCCATCGAGCGCGATCCGTTCTCCGATACGCCGAGCTGCGTGCTGTTTGTGGGCATTAACGGTGCCGGCAAGACCACGACGGTCGGTAAGATCGCGAGCGCCATGGCCGCCCGCGGCAAGAACGTCGTGATCGGTTCGGCCGATACCTTCCGCGCTGCAGCTATCGAGCAGCTCGATGTGTGGGGCCAGCGAGCTGGCGTCCCCGTCATCAAGCGCGACCGCGGCTCCGACCCGGCAAGCGTTTGCTACGACGTGCTCGACGAGGCCGACAAGCGCGGCAGCGACCTGGTGCTCATCGATACCGCCGGTCGTCTGCACACGAGCCCCGAGCTCATGCGCGAGCTTGCCAAGGTGGTCAATGTGACCCGTAAGCGCGCCGCCAATATGGCCGCCGGCCCCATGCCGGTCTCGGTCGTGCTTGTGATCGATGCCGCGACGGGCCAAAACGGCCTCAACCAGGCGCTCGAGTTTAACGAGGCGCTGGGTCTGGACGGTATTATCATGACAAAGCTCGACGGCACGGCAAAGGGCGGTATCGCCATGGCCGTGGCCGAGAAGCTCAAGCTTCCCATCCTGCGCATCGGCGTGGGCGAGCAGGTCGATGACCTGCAGGAGTTCAATGCCAAAGATTTCTGCCGCGCCCTGGTGGGCGAGTCCAACTAAGGAGTAACCAGTGTTTGATTCCCTGAGCGATCGCCTCAACGACACATTTGACCGCCTGCGTGGCAAGGGTAAGCTGACCGAGGCCGACATTACCTCGGCCATGCGCGACATTCGCATGGCGCTGCTCGAGGCCGACGTCAACTTCAAGGTCGTCAAGGAGTTCGTCGCCAAGACCAAGGAGCGCTGCATGACCGCCGAGGTCATGGAGTCACTGTCGCCGGCGCAAAACGTCGTCAAGATCGTGCTCGACGAGCTCACCGAGATGCTCGGCTCCACCGAGAGCAAGCTCGTCTTTAGCAACCGCATTCCCAATGTCATCATGCTCGTGGGCCTGCAGGGCTCCGGTAAGACCACGGCGGCCGTAAAGCTGGCCTACCAGCTCAAGAAGCAGGGCCGCTCGCCGCTGCTCGCCGCGTGCGACGTCTACCGTCCCGCCGCTGCCGACCAGCTGGCCACACTCGGTGGAGAGATCGGCGTGCCGGTCTTCCGCGGCGACGGCGAGCACCCGGTCGATATCGCCAAGGGTGCCATCCAGGAGGCAGTCGACCACCTGCGCGATGTAGTCATCGTCGATACCGCCGGTCGTCTGCAGATCGACGAGCAGATGATGCAGGAGGCCGTGGATATCAAGAAGGCCGTCAAGCCCGATCAGGTGCTGATGGTCGTCGATGCCATGACCGGCCAGGATATCGTCAACGTCGTCTCGACCTTCGCCGAGCGCACCGACTTTGACGGCGTGATCATCTCCAAGCTCGACGGCGATGCCCGTGGCGGCGGCGCGCTTTCCGTGCGCCAGGTGACCGGCAAGCCCATCAAGTTCGTGAGCATGGGCGAGAAACCCGATTCGCTGGAGCCGTTCTATCCCGATCGTATGGCCAAGCGCATTCTGGGCATGGGCGATGTTGTCGGCATCATCGAGAAGGCCCAGGAGGCAGCCGACGCCGAGCAGCTCGAGGCTGCCGAGCGTATGCTGCGCGAGGGCTTTACCATGAACGACATGCTCGACCAGATGAAGGCCGTCAAGAAGATGGGCGGCATGAAGGGCATTCTGGGCATGCTTCCCGGTGGTCAGCGCGCGCTCAACCAGATGGGCGGCAACCTGGACGAGGGCATCTTTGACAAGAACGAGGCCATCATCATGTCGATGACCAAGGAGGAGCGCCTGCGTCCCTCTATCATCAACGGCCAGCGTCGCGCGCGTATCGCCAAGGGCGCCGGCGTGACCCCCACCGAGGTCAATAGCCTTATGAAGCAGTGGGGCGAGATGAACAAGATGATGGGCCGCATGCGCACGATGGCCAATCAGGCGCAGGCCGGCGGCAAGAAGGGCAAGAAGGGTAAGAAGGGCAAAAAGATGCGCATGCCCAATATTCCCGGTCTGGATGCCATGGGGCTGGGCGGCATGGGCGGCCTGGGAACGGGCGGCCCCAAGTCCGATATGGACCTGCTGCGCCAGATGGAAGCGCAGATGCGCAACAAGAAGTAACGACTAGTTGAGTCGTGTATGGCGAAGGCCGCCTGGATGGTATTCCAGGCGGCCTTCGCCGTTTGTTCGCTGGTTGTCGCACGCGTGGAAGCGCGTTCTCGACGAGGTGCTTGCCGCTAGTGGCAGCCGCAGCCTTCGTGCCCGTCATGGTCGTGGTGACCGTGGCGGCCGCAGGACTCGCCATGCTCGTGGATGTGCTCGTGATCATGTCCATGGCAGTCGCAGGTGGCCTCGCCGTTCTGTGCGAGCGTGCCGGCAATGAGGGCCTCGACGCAGGCATCGCAGCTGCCCTGGGCGCCCGCATAGACCGTGATGCCGGCTTGGGCAAGCGCGTTGATAGCGCCGCCGCCAATACCGCCGCAAATGAGCGTGTCAACGCCACCGTTGGCGAGCAGGCCCGCCAAGGCGCCGTGGCCGGTGCCGCCGGTGCCTACGACCTGCTCGTTGAGCACCTTGCCATCCTGGATGTCGTAGATCTTGAACTGCTCGCTGCGGCCAAAGTGCATAAAGATGTTGCCGTTGTCGTACGTCGTTGCCACCCTCATGGTGCCGACCTCCTTTGCTGGCCATGCGGCCGTCGTCGAGGCGATGGGGGAGTACGCGATATTGCCGCCCTCGATGACGAGCGCTCGTCCGTTGACCAGCGCATCGGCCACCTTGCGATGCGCGCGGCTGCAAATGGCCGCCACCGTTGCACGGGCGATGCCCATCTGCTGGGCGACTGCCTCTTGGTTGAGACCTTCCAGGTCGCACAGGCGCAGCACCTCAAGCTCGTCGACGGTCATGTCGATGGCATCACCGCTGGCCAGGCCATCGGGGGTGAAGCCGCGGTATTCGGGGATGATCCCGACGCGGCGCAGTTTTTCGCGTCTTCCTGCCATGCACACTCCTTATCTGACATATGTCAACAATAGGATAACGCGTTAGTCGTTGGGCGCAAGGCATTTCTGGCATATGTCAGAAAAAGGCTAAGATGCCTCGTTGCCGCTTGCGGAGCCGCGCTGCCGTGCATTGCGTGTGCCGGACTAAGTGTCCAATTCGACACTCGCGCGCCTGGGCTACAATAAATCTCGCTTATAGGCGACTGACAGGAGGGTCAATGAGCAAAGCTGATCAGCAGTTTGTAACCATGTGCCGCGATATCTTGGATCATGGCACCACCACCGAGGGCCAAAAGGTCCGTCCGGTGTGGGAGGACGGCACCCCTGCCTATACCATTAAAAACTTTGGTGTCACGGCGCGCTATGATCTGCGCGAGGAGTTCCCCGCGCTCACCCTGCGTCGTACGGCGCTTAAGTCTGCCATGGACGAGATTCTGTGGATCTATCAAAAGAAGTCCAATAACGTGCATGATCTCAACAGCCATATCTGGGATGAGTGGGCCGATGAGACCGGTTCCATCGGTAAAGCCTACGGCTATCAGATTGGTCAGAAGAGCCATTACGCCGAGGGCGACTTCGACCAGATGGACCGTGTGCTGTACGACCTTAAGCACACGCCGTATAGTCGCCGCATTATGACCAATACGTACGTGTTTAGCGATCTGTCCGAGATGCACCTTTATCCGTGCGCCTATAGCGTGACCTATAACGTGACGCAGCGTCCTCAGGACGACAAGCCGACGCTCAACATGATTCTCAACCAGCGCAGCCAGGACATTTTGGCCGCGAACAACTGGAACGTGTGCCAGTACGCCATTTTGCTGATGATGGTCGCGCAGTCGGTCGATATGATTCCCGGTGAGCTGCTGCACGTGATCGCCGACGCCCATATCTATGATCGTCATGTCGATATCGTCCGCGAGCTTATCGAGCGTCCGCAGTTTGCGGCACCCAAGGTAACGCTCAACCCCGATGTGCATGACTTCTATGCGTTTACGACCGATGACCTGATCGTCGAGGGCTATGAGCACGGCCCGCAGGTCAAGAACATTCCCATTGCGGTGTAGGTGGTGCTCATGACGTGTAAGCTTTCTGCCATTGTCGCCGTGTGTGACGACTGGGGCATTGGGTGCGAGGGCGACATGGTAGTGTCCAATCGCGCCGACATGCGCCATTTTGTTGCGTGCACCAAAGGTTGCCCGGTTATTATGGGGCGTAAGACCCTGCTGAGTTTTCCCGGCGGGCGTCCTCTCAAGAACCGCCGCAATATCGTGCTTACGCGCGATATGGGCTTTGCCCGCGAGGGCGTCGACGTGGTGCATAGCATCGACGAGGCGCTCGCCGCGGTTGCCGATGAGCCCGTTGCCTGGGTGATCGGTGGCGGCGATGTCTATCGGCAGTTTTTGCCGTATTGCGTCGAGGCCGAGGTCACGCATAACCACTGCGTCCATGTTGTGGATACGTACTTTCCCGATTTGGAAGCCGATCCTGCGTGGAAGATTGCGCAGCGTAGCGGGGTCGCGACGATTGCCGCCGGTGAGGGTGACGAGGGCGTCGATTATGAGTTCGTGACGTATCGTCGCGTTGAGGCGTAAATCGTCTGGTGTGAACGGTATCATCGGGTTGATTGAATGCATGGGGCGGCGCTTAGCGTCGCCTCGTTTGGTATAGATGTGCTGTAAAGAAAGGTGCGGGCTGGCTGCTATGACTGATGCCGTTGAGGTTCTGCGAATCGATTCGCTCGAGGACGACCGGCTCGATGCCTACGTGCGCCTGACCGAGCGCGAGCTGCGCTGCGTGTTGGAGCCGCAAAAGGGCATCTTTATCGCCGAGAGCGCCAAGGTTATCGAGCGCGCGGTTCGCGCCGGATACGAGCCGGTGAGCTTTCTTTTGGGCGAGCGCTGGCT
>JAUMNV010000171.1 GCA_031295725.1 Collinsella sp. | reverse complement strand
GACTCAAACTTATGCCACTCGTCGCGCTTCTTTTTGAGGAAGAAGCTGTGGATGTGCTCGCCGAGGGCATCCTTCATAAACTGCGAGTCCTCAAACACGTCGAGCGCCTCTTTGAGCGAGCGCGGCAGCGGCGTGTAGCCGGCCTCGACCATCTGACGGTCGGTAAGCTTGAGCGTCTCGGCCGTTGCCTCGGGCGGGAGCTCCAGCTTGCGCTCGATGCCGTCCAGACCAGCCGCCAGCGTGACGGCGTTGACCAGGTACGGGTTGGCCATGGGATCGGGACTGCGCAGCTCGATGCGCGTGGACAGCTGCTTGCCGGGCTTGTAGACCGGGATGCGGACCATACTCGCGCGGTTGCGCAGGCCCCACGTGGCGTACTGCGGCACGGAGTCGCCACCCGTGGTGATGCGCTTGTACGAGTTGACCGTGGGGTTGGTGATGGCGCTGATCTCGCGCGCGTGCGCCAGGATGCCGGCCATGTAGTGCTTGGCGATGTCAGAGAGGTGGTACTTCTCGTCGTCCTCGCCCCAAAAGACATTGTTGCCGTCGTGGTCGAACAGCGACTGGCACAGGAACATGGCGCTGCCGTCCTCGCCTGCCAACGGCTTGGGCATAAAGGATGCGTGGCAACCGCTCTCGTAGGCCTGCTGCTTAATGATGAGTTTGGCCGTAGTGATGGCGTCGGACATGCTCAGGGCCTCGGCGTGGCGCAGGCTCATGCCGTGCTGCGAGCGGCCGGCGGCGTGGAAGGTGTACTCCACGGGCACGGACATCTTCTCGAGCGTGAGGACCGTGTTGCGGCGCAGGTCGCGGGCGGCATCGCTCACCGAAAGATCGAAGTAGCCCACGTTGTCGAGCGGCTCGGGGGTGTGCTCGTCGGGGAAGTAGTAATACTCCAGCTCGGCGCCCACGTTGAGCAGATAGCCAGCCTTCTCGGCCTTGCGGAACATGCGGCGCAGGGCATCGCGCGGATCGCCGGCGAAGGGCTTGCGGTCGGGAGTGCACACGTCGCAGAACACGCGGGCAACGCCGTTGTGGCTCGGACGCCACGGCAGAATCTGGAAGGTCGAAGCATCGGGAAACGCTAGCATGTCGGCTTCCTCGGGCGTGGCAAAGCCCTCGATGGCGGAGCCGTCAAAGCCAATACCCTCCTCAAAAGCGACCTCGAGGTCCTCGGGGCTAATGGCAAAGTTCTTGAGGCGGCCGAGAATGTCGACAAACCACAGACGCACAAAGCGGATGTCACGCTGCTCTACGGAGCGGAGTACGTAATCGATGTTCTGCTGGTTCATGTCGCTCCCCTTTCTTTCGGGCGGGTTTCGACTGGTCTATATCGCAGATACTATCGCAGAAAAATGTTTCCGCAGGGTTAAAGCGTATCAAGCGCTCAAAAAACGTGTGCGAACAGGCCGTTGCGATCGAGCGGTTAGCGCGAGGTTGAGGCGCGGTGTTCGATGTGGCCGGGAATCTCGATGCGTTTGGGCGCCAGCTTTGCGGCCTCGCCCACCGTAGTGGTAACGATGTCGATGCGCTCGGACAGGCGCTCGACCACGCGCTCGGCAATGGTGAGGGTGTCCTGCGCGGCCGTGGTCACGCCACCAAAGAGCACATGGTTCCAGGGGTAGTCGTCAAACGTCGCGATCTTGAGCCCCGCCGGCAGCGAGGGTCCCAGCTGCGCTAGCGCCTCGGTCAGACGCAGGAAAACCAGGCCGTTGACGGCGATGAGGCCGAGCCTTTTGCCCGCATAGCCGCGGATGGTCTCGTCCAAGCGGCCAACGCCAGTGGCACCGCCATCGGCCAAGGTGACAACCTCGCCGGCAAGGCCGCGGCGCGAAAGCTCGTCGGCAAAGGCCTCGGCGCGCTCTCGACGCACGGGGCTGGCGTCGCTTGCCTCGGTGAGCAGGCACAGGCGCTCGCTACCAGCGGCGGCCAAGGCGTCTACCAAGCCGGCGACCAGCTCGCGGTTGTTAGATGTCACCAGGTCAGCACCGCCGTCGACAACATCGCGGTCGAGCAGCACGACGGGCAGGCGTCCCGCTGCCGCGGCGATCGCCTCGTCGTTACCGCCGCAGGTGTTGACGACCAGGCCGTCCACACCAGCATCGATAAGTCTGGCGAGCGACTCGGCCTCCTTAGCGGGGTCGTTGCCGCTAATGGCCGTCATGAGCGAGCAGCCGCGCGCGGCGGCGCTGGCGGAAAGTCCTTCAAGCATGGCGCTCGAGAACGGGTTGGCGATGTCGGCCAGGATCACACCGATGAGGTTGGTACGCGAGCTGCGCAGATTGCGCGCGGCAGCACGTGGGCGATAGCCGGTGCGCTCGATGACCTCGGCGATGCGGGCGCGGGTCTCCTCGGTCATTTGCCCGGGACGGTTGTTGAGATAGCGCGAGACCGTGGCCGGGCTCACACCCGCCTCGGCGGCAATGTCCTTGATTCTCATCTGCGCCATGGCGCACCCCGTTTCCCAATTGTCAGCAGTCTGAGCCATTTTAGGCATTTTTTTAAAAATCTCGGTTGCAAAACGCTGTAGGTGAGTATACTACAACTCGAAACGAAACCGATTTCGTAAACCGATTTCGGCAAGCGTTGACACGGAGGTGCAAAGACGCACCCTACCGTCTTGGCACCTGCGTGCCAACGCCATATCAAAGGTGTACGCACGAGTAAAAGGAGCTGCGCGACCATGGGTAAAACGGTTCTTACCTTCGGCGAGATCATGATGAGACTCTCACCCAAAGACCACCTGCGTATTGAGCAGGCAACCGAGTTTGACGTCCGCTACGGCGGCGCCGAGGCCAACACTGCGCTTTCCCTGGCCTACCAGGGCGACAAGGCCGCTTACGTCTCCGTTGTCCCGGCCAACCGTCTGGGCGAGTGCGCCCTGCGTTCGCTGAAGGCCTACGGCGTCGACACCACGCGCGTCGTGCGTCAGGGCGACCGTCTTGGCTCCTATGTGTTTGAGGTCGGCGCCTCGCAGCGCGGTAACGGTTGCGTCTACGACCGCAAGTACTCTGCCATCAACATGGCCAAGCGCGACGTCTTTAACTGGGACGAGATCCTCAAGGGCATCGATGTCTTCTATTTCTCCGGCGTGACCCCCGCCGTCTCCGATGAGATGGCCGCCGCCTGCAAGGATGCGCTCGCCGCCTGCCGCGCCAAGGGCATCACCACCGTGTGTGACGTGAACTATCGCGGCAAGATGTGGTCGCCCGAGAAGTCGCAGGCCACCATGAAGGAACTCCTGCCGCTCGTCGACATCTGCATCGCCAACGACGAGGATGCGCCTGCCGGCCTTGGCATGACCTGCGTCTCTGGCTCCCTTTCCCACGGCATCGAGGAGCGCGACACCTACGTCGAGATGGCCCGCCAGATCTGCGCCGAGTACGGCTGCAAGAAGGTCGCCTCGGTCGTCCGCAACATCTCCTGCGTCGAGCGCTCCATCTGGATGGGCATGCTCTTTGACGCCGAGAGCGGCGAGCACTGGTTCTCCCCTGCTCACGATGTACACGTGCTCGAGGGCGTTGCCGCCGGCGACGCTTTCAACGCCGGCCTCGTCCATGCCCTCATCAACGACTTTGACCCGCAGGCTGCCGTCAACTACGCCATCGCGGCCTCGATCCTCAAGCTCACCATCAAGGGCGATTCCAACTTGGTGACCGCAGACGAGATCGCAGCCGTGGCATCAGCCGCCGACGGTGGCACTCGCGTCGCACGCTAGTCCGTCTCCATTCCGCGGGCCGCAGCTTTCCAATCCCATACCCCTGCGGCCCGCTCCCCGATTCCTCCGGCCGGGCAAAACCACCAGTCCCATTCCGGTTTTGCCTGGCATTTCCTACATGACTGGTCGAGCAGCCGGTTTTGGAATTGCTTGAACCCCAAGCAGTGCCTCCGATAACCAATCCAAAATCGGCTCCTGACCAGCATATTTGGCAATCACGCGCCCATGCGCGCCATACATCGAAAGGAACATTATGTTCGATCAGTTCTACACCACGCTTGAGTCCCTGGGCATCGTGCCGGTCGTCGTGCTCGACAAGGTCGAGGACGCCGCTCCGCTCGCCCACGCCCTTATGGCAGCTGGCATGAAGTCCGCCGAGGTCACCTTCCGCACCGCCTGCGCCGCCGAGTGCATCGCCGCTATGGCCGAGTCCGAGCCCGAGATGTGCGTTGGCGCCGGCACTGTCCTGACCGTCGAGCAGGTTGAGCAGGCCCGCGCAGCCGGTGCCAAGTTCATCGTCTCCCCGGGTTACAACGAGGACGTTGTGAAGCACTGCATCGACATCGACCTGCCCGTCCTTCCCGGCACCGTGACCCCCTCCGAGGTCACCGCAGCCGAGAACCTGGGCCTCAAGGTCACCAAGTTCTTCCCCGCGTCCCAGTATGGCGGCCTGAACACCATCAAGGCCCTCGCCGCTCCGTTTGTCGGTCACCGCTTTATGCCCACCGGCGGCGTGAGCACCGCCAACGTCGAGGAGTACCTGAGCTCCTCCGCCATCATCGCCTGCGGTGGCACCTGGATGGTCAAGCCGGCCCTGTTTGCCGACGGCGACTTCTCCAAGGTCGAGCAGATCGCCCGCGAGGCCATGGACGTCGTCAAGAAGGTCCGCGGCTAGGTTTAGCTCTCTATCGTGAAAGGGGGTGTGCCCTAGACCTCGCCCCCTTTCTTTTAAAACGGCTCGGAAGCGCGCCGTTTCCGTCACGGACAAGAACCGAAACCGTCTTGTATGCTGATAGAACGTGACGGAAGCGACACGCCCCCGAGCCGCTTTGTCTACTCGGCTGACAGTCGCGCTCAACTAAGCCACATCGACGAAAGCCGAGCCATCAAAACAGCTGCGGCGCCGTCTGGAGGAATGGACCTTTGCTTCCGGTCTTTTCCTCCAAGCGGCACCGCATCTTTGTGCCCCGGTCACACCCCAACGCAGTTGCGGTGAAATAGGGACTGTTGGGGGTGCGGACAGAAAGTTGGACCGCGGGGCGGTCCGGACTGGAGGTTCGCATGTACAGCAGGGAGAAGGTCGAGCTCTTCCTCCTGGCGACGGAGGACGGCATGGGGCCCACCGCCGCCGCGAAGTTCGCGGGGGTCA
>JAUMNV010000156.1 GCA_031295725.1 Collinsella sp. | reverse complement strand
TCCTCGTTGATCGCGCCGTTGGCGGG
Source organism: Collinsella sp. (assembly GCA_031295725.1). Taxonomy (GTDB): domain Bacteria; phylum Actinomycetota; class Coriobacteriia; order Coriobacteriales; family Coriobacteriaceae; genus Collinsella. The sequence continues at coordinate 18,599 of JAUMNV010000156.1, read as the reverse complement.
AGCCTTCTTGTCGTCGATCGGGGCGCCCAGGAGCTCCTCGTCGGCGTCGGCGTGATGCGTCGGAGCGGAAGTACCCAGCAGGATATCGTCCGGACCGTCGGGGCTAAAGACCATCTGCAGCAGCTGCGAGAGGTCTTCCTCGTCGGCAACGTCGTCGTTGTTCTCGAGGATGTAGAGCAGGTCGTGGGCCTCCAGGCCGTCACGGAGCTCCTCGATCGCCTTGGCACCGATGCCATCGATGCGCAGCAGATCCTCCTCGGACTTGCCGACCAGGTCGCCGACCGTCTCGATGCCGACCTCGCTGAACTTGTTGGTCCAGCGCTGCGACACGCCCAGGTCATCGAACAGGTACAGGCGAGCCTTCTCGGCGGAGATGGTGTGGCCGTTGCGGGTGAACGAACCGTCAGCACCACCGAACTCGTCGTAGCCGGCCCAGTCGAGCTGCTGCGGGAGCTGCTCGTCCAGGTCCTTGAGCTCAACCGGAGCCCACTCGGGCAGCGACTTGGCGTTGGGCGAAGCCGGGCCGTCGATGTCGACATAGCCGTCGGCCGTGCGATACGTCAGCTTGGCGTTGGCGTACGGCTTGAGGCCGGTACCAGCCGGGATCTTCTTACCGACGATGACGTTGGACTTAAGGTCGAGCAGGTGGTCGACCTTGCCCTCAATGGCAGCCTCGGTAAGAACGCCGGCGGTACGGATGAACGAAGCGCTCGACAGCCAGGAGTCGATGTTGGACGCGACCTTGAGCGTACCCAGGATGACGGGCTCGGCCACAGGAGCCTGACCGCCCAGACGGGCAACGCGCTCGACCTCGTCGGCGAACTCGTAGCGGTCGACGTACTGACCAAGCAGGTACTTGGAGTCGCCGGGGTTGGTAATCTGAACGCGACGCAGCATCTGACGTGCGAGCACCTCGATGTGCTTGTCGTTCAGGTCGACGCCCTGGCTGGTGTAGACGTCCTTGACGCTCTCGACGAAGGTGTGCATCGTCGACTCGATGTCGGTCAGCTTGCGCAGGTTACGGAAGTTGACGAAGCCCTTGGTGATCTGATCGCCGGCGCGAACCTCGCAGCCGTCCTCGATCTCGGGCATAAAGCGCACCGAAGCGGGGACGCGGCGCTCGTCGAGGACACGGGTGTGATCCTCGGAGTCGGTGAGCGTCAGCACGTACTCGGACTTCTCGGGCTTGATCGAGAGGTGACCGGAGTACGGAGCCAGCTCGGCCTCGCGACCCAGAATCTTCTCGTTGACGTTGCCGACGATATCGAACATACGGCTGACCGTAGGCAGACCCTGCGTAATATCGTCGACGCCAGCGACGCCGCCGGAGTGAATGGTACGCATCGTAAGCTGCGTACCGGGCTCGCCGATGGACTGGGCGGCAATAATGCCGACCGCGGTACCGATGGCGACCGGACGACGGGTGGAAAGATCCCAGCCGTAGCACTTCTGGCACACGCCGTACTTGGAGCGGCAGGTGAGCAGCGCGCGGAGCTTGACCTTCTTAAGGCCCGCATCGACCATCTTCTGGATGTCGGCGACCTTCTCGATGTAGCCGTCCTGCTCAAAGAGCACGGTGCCGTCGGGAGCCACGACGTCCTCGATGAAGCAACGGCCGACGAGGTCGGTGTTGAGGTCGGTGGTGCCGGGGATGATGAGGTTGTAGGTGACGCCCTCGTGCGTACCGCAGTCCTCCTCGCGGACGATGACGTCCTGGGCCACGTCGACCAGACGACGGGTCAGGTAACCAGAGTCCGAGGTGTGGGATGCGGTATCGACCAGGCCCTTACGGGCGCCGTAGGTCGAAATGAAGTACTCGAGCGGCAGCAGGCCCTCGCGGAAGTTCGCCTTAATGGGAAGGTCGATCGTCTCGCCGGACATGTCTGCCATCAGGCCACGCATGCCGCCGAGCTGACGCAGCTGGGTCTTAGAACCACGGGCGCCGGAGTCGGCCATCATGTACAGCGGGTTCTCCTCGTCGAACATGTCGAGCATGAGCGCTGCGACCTTGTCGGTACAAGCGGTCCACTCGTTAACGACTTCGATGTGGCGCTCCGTCTCGTTGATGAAGCCCTCCTCGAAGTACTCGTTGATCTGGTCGACGTTGGCCTGGGCGCGATCGAGCAGCTCCTGCTTCTCGGCAGGGATGAGAGCGTCCCACACCGAGATGGTGAGGCCAGCGCGGGTAGCGTAGTGGAAGCCGGAGTACTTGATAGCGTCGAGGATCGGGCCGACCTTGGCCTCGGGGTAACGATCGCAGCAGTCGGCAACCAGCTTGGCCACATCGCCCTTGACCATCTTGTAGTTCATGAACTCGTAGTCTTCGGGCAGGCACTGGCGGTTGAAGATGATGCGGCCGATAGAGGTCTCGAAGCGCGCGGTCTTGTTGCCGGTGACATCGTAGTCGACAAACTCGTTCTTGCCGTTCTTGACGCGGAAGATACGGGTGCCGTCCTCGTTGATGACGTTGGCATCGGCAGCGGACACGCGGACCTGGATCTTGGCCTGCATGTCGACCTCGGAGCGGCAGTCATAGGCGTGCAGCGCGTCATCGAAGCTGGCGAACACGTGGTTCTCACCCGGCAGACCCTCGCGGACCTGGGTGAGGTAGTACACACCGATGATCATGTCCTGCGAGGGGATGTTAACCGGCTTGCCGGATGCCGGCGAGCGCAGGTTGTTCGCAGAGAGCATGAGCACGCGAGCCTCGGCCTGAGCCTGGCTGGACAGCGGCACGTGGACAGACATCTGGTCGCCGTCGAAGTCGGCGTTGAAGGGTGAGCAGACCAGCGGGTGCAGGTGGATAGCCTTGCCCTCGACCAGCACCGGCTCAAAGGCCTGGATGGACAGACGGTGCAGGGTCGGTGCACGGTTGAGCAGCACGACGCGGCCGTCGATGACCTCTTCGAGGATATCCCACACAAAGGTGGCACCGCGGTCGATAGCGCGCTTGGCGCCCTTGATGTTCTCGACCTTGCCAAGCTCGACCAGGCGCTTCATAACGAAGGGCTTGAAGAGCTCCAGCGCCATGGTCTTGGGCAGACCGCACTGGTGCAGCAGCAGCTTGGGGTCGGTAACGATGACTGAACGGCCGGAGTAGTCGACACGCTTGCCCAGCAGGTTCTGACGGAAACGACCCTGCTTGCCCTTGAGGGCCTCGGCGAGCGACTTGAGCGGGCGACCGCCACGGCCAGAGACCGGGCGACCACGACGGCCGTTGTCGAACAGGGCGTCCACGGACTCCTGGAGCATGCGCTTCTCGTTGTTCACGATAATCGCAGGGGCGTCCAGGTCGAGCAGGCGCTTGAGTCGGTTGTTACGGTTGATCACGCGACGATACAGGTCGTTGAGGTCGGACGCGGCGAAGCGGCCGCCGTCGAGCTGGACCATCGGGCGCAGATCGGGCGGAATGACCGGGATGACGTCCAGAATCATGTTCGCGGGGCTGTTGCCGCCCTTCAGGAAGGCGTCAACGACCTCGAGGCGCTTGACGGCCTTCTCGCGCTTCTGCTTCTGGGAGTCCTCGTCGGCGATGATGGCCTTGAGCTTCTCGGCCTCGGAGGGGAGGTCGATGGCAGCGAGCAGGTCGCGGACGGCCTCGGCACCCATACCACCCTTGAAGTACATGGAGTAGTAACGGGTCATCTCGCGGAACAGCGGCTCATCGGAGATGAGGTCGCGCTCGGTGAGCTTCATGAAGGCGTTGAAGGCGTCCGTGCGGAGCTGCTTCTCGTCCTTGCACTCTTCCTCGATGTCGACGATGCCAGAGGCGATCTCCTCGGGGGTCAGCGGCTCCTCGTCGGAGAACTCGTCAAAGTTCTCGGGGTTGCCCTGCTCCTTGAGGGACTCGATCTGGCGGGCGCACTCGGCATCGATCTCTTCCAGATCGGCGGCGAGCTCCTCGCGCAGGTCGTCAGCGTCAGCCTCGCGAGCCTCGTAGTCGACCTCGGTGATGATGTAGCTGGCAAAGTACAGAACCTTCTCGAGGTCCTTGGACTTGATGTCGAGCATACGGCTCATCGGGAAGCTCGTGGGGCTCTTGAAGTACCAGATGTGGGACACGGGAGCGGCGAGCTCGATGTGGCCCATGCGGTCGCGACGCACCTTGGCCGAGGTGACCTCGACGCCGCAGCGCTCGCAGACGATGCCCTTGAAGCGGATGCCCTTGTACTTGCCGCAGGAGCACTCCCAGTCCTTGGCGGGACCGAAGATCTTCTCGCAGAACAGGCCGTCCTTCTCGGGCTTGAGGGTACGGTAATTGATGGTCTCCGGCTTCTTGACCTCACCGTGCGACCAGGAACGGATCTGGTCGGCGGAGGCAAGGGAGATCTTTACCGAGTCAAAATCAGTAGCTTCGAAATCTGCCACAGTCAACTACTCCTTATCAGTGGTCGTGGCGGCGACAGCCTCGGGCGCCTCGGCGGTCTCGGCATCCTCGGCCTCGACGTCGGCGTCAACGCCGGCGAGCGCAGCCAGGTCGTCGAGAGCGGAGGTCTCCTCGGCGGTCACAGGGGCGGAGGCGTCCTCGTCGGCATCGTGCATGGGCTCGATGTCCAGTGCGAGGGAACGGATCTCCTTGACGAGAACCTTGAAGGACTCGGGGATACCCGGAACCGGGACGTTCTCGCCCTTGACGATGGACTCGTAGGTCTTGACGCGGCCCACGGTATCGTCGGACTTGACGGTCAGGATCTCCTGCAGGACGTTGGAAGCACCGTAAGCGTACAGTGCCCAAACTTCCATCTCGCCGAAGCGCTGGCCGCCGAACTGAGCCTTGCCGCCCAGAGGCTGCTGGGTAACCAGGCTGTAAGGGCCGGTCGAACGGGCGTGGATCTTGTCGTCGACCATGTGGCCGAGCTTGAGGATGTAGGACGTACCCACGGTAATGGGCTCGCGGAACTCCTCGCCGGTGCGGCCGTCGAACAGGCGGGTCTTGCCGCGCTCGTCAAGCTGGGTGACGAACTCGGGGCGCATGTGATCGCCAAAGGCAGCGGTAGCCTTGTTGAGCATGTTCTTATTGGCGCGACGGATGACCTCGGCGATCTCATCCTCCTTGGCGCCGTCGAAGACGGGCGTCGCGGTGAAGAACGGACCGGGGACGTACTTGTCGGAGTCGGCCTGCTCGGTATCCCAACCGCAGGCAGCAGCCCAGCCAAGGTGGCACTCGAGCAGCTGGCCGACGTTCATACGCGAAGGAACGCCCAGCGGGTTGAGGATAACGTCGATCGGGGTACCGTCAGCCATGTAGGGCATGTCCTCGACCGGCAGAACGTTACAAATAACACCCTTGTTGCCGTGGCGGCCGGCGATCTTATCGCCCTGCTGAATCTTACGACGCTGAGCGACGTAGACGCGCACCTGCTCGTTGACGCCGGGGGCCAGGTCGTCGCCGTTCTCGCGGCTAAAGCGGACGACGTCGATGACGCGGCCGTAAGCGCCGTGAGGCATCTTAAGGGAGGTATCGCGGACATCGTGAGCCTTGGCACCGAAGATAGCGCGCAGCAGGCGCTCCTCGGCGGTCAGAGCGCTCTCGCCCTTAGGCGTGACCTTGCCGACCAGGATGTCGCCAGGGCCGACCTCGGCGCCGATGCGGATGATGCCGTCCTCGTCGAGGTTGGCAAGCATGTCCTCGGAGAGGTTCGGGATCTCGCGGGTGATCTCTTCGGGGCCGAGCTTGGTGTCGCGGGCGTCGATCTCGTGACGGGTGATATTGATGGTCGTCAGCAGGTCCTCGGCCACCAGGCGCTCGGACACGACGATACCGTCCTCGTAGTTAAAGCCTTCCCACGGCATGTATGCCACGGTGAGGTTCTGGCCCAGTGCGAGCTCGCCATGATCGGTCGAAGGACCGTCGGCCAGAGGCTCGCCCTGCTCAACGGTGTCACCGACGCGCACGAGCGGACGGTGGTTGATGCAGGTGGACTGGTTGGAGCGCTGGTACTTGGCCAGGTGATACTCGTCCATGCCGCCAGCATGCTTGACGATAATCTTGGAAGCGTCGGCAAAGATGACCTCGCCGGCGTTCTTGGCCAGGGTAACCTCGCCAGAGTCCAGGGCGGCGCGACGCTCCATGCCGGTACCGACATAGGGAGCGGCAGGGTGAACCAGCGGCACGGCCTGACGCTGCATGTTGGCGCCCATGAGCGTACGCTTGGCGTCGTCGTGCTCAAGGAACGGAATCAGCGTGGCTGCGACGGAGAGCATCTGACGCGGCGAGACGTCCATGTAGTCGACGTCCTCGACAGGCACGTCGGCGGGAGCGCCGAAGGAGCCGTCGAAGTCGCGGGTACGGGCGATCACGGTGTGCGGACGGACGATCTTGCCCTCGGCATCGGCCGTGATGAACTCGTTGGTCTTGGGATCGAGCGGCGTGTTGGCCGGCGCGATGACGTGCTTCTCTTCCTCGTCAGCGGTCATCCAGTCGATCTGGTCGGTGGCAACGCCGTTCTCGACGCGGCGGAACGGGGCCTCGATGAAGCCGTACTCGTTGACGCGAGCGTAGAGGGCGAGCGAGCCGATCAGGCCGATGTTGGGGCCTTCGGGGGTCTCGATCGGGCACATGCGGCTGTAGTGCGAGTTGTGAACGTCGCGGACGGCCGTCGGCACGTTGGTGCGGCGGCTGGAGCCCGACTTGTGGCCGGCAAGACCGCCAGGGCCGAGTGCGGACAGACGGCGCTTGTGGGTCAGACCGGTCAGGGGGTTCGCCTGGTCCATGAACTGCGAGAGCTGCGAGGAACCGAAGAACTCCTTGATGGAGGCCACGATCGGGCGGATGTTGATGAGCGACTGCGGGGTGATCTCGTCGATGTCCTGGGAGCTCATGCGCTCACGGACGACGCGCTCCATACGGCTCATGCCGATACGGAACTGGTTGGCGACGAGCTCACCGACGGTGCGGATACGGCGGTTGCCAAAGTGGTCGATGTCGTCGACCTTGAAGCCCTGCTCGCCGGCAGCGAGGGACAGCAAGTAGCGTAGCGTCGCGACGATATCCTCGTCGGTGAGCACCGTGACCTCTTCCTCGGTGGTGAGGTTGAGCTTCTTGTTGACCTTGTAACGACCGACGCGGGCCAGATCGTAGCGCTGCGGGTTGAAGAGCAGGCCCTCGAGCAGGCTGCGGGAAGCATCCACGGTGGGAGGCTCGCCCGGGCGCAGGCGACGGTAGATCTCGATGAGGGCATCCTCGCGGGTAAGGGCGGTATCGCGCTCCAGGGTGCGCTTAATCACATCGGAGTTGCCGAGCAACTCGATGATGTCGTCGTTGGTGACGGCGATGCCAAGGGCGCGCAGGAACATCGTGGCGCTCTGCTTGCGCTTACGGTCGATGGAGACCATGAGCTGGTCGCGCTTGTCGACCTCAAACTCGAGCCAGGCACCGCGGGACGGGATGATCTGGGCCTTGTAGATCTGCTTGCCCGAATCCATCTCGGAGCTGTAGTACACGCCCGGGGAGCGGACGAGCTGCGAGACGACGATACGCTCGGTACCGTTGATGATGAAGGTGCCCTGATCGGTCATCATGGGGAAGTCGCCCATAAAGACGAGCTGCTCCTTGATCTCGCCGGTCTCCTTGTTGGTGAGACGGACGTCGGTCAGAAGCGGGGCCTGATAGGTCATGTCCTTCTCGCGGCACTCCTCGACGGTGTGCGCGGGGTCGCCGAACTGATGCTCGCCGAAGGTAACCTCGAGAACATGGTTCTGGCTCTGGATGGGGCTGGATTCCTTGAATGCCTCACGAAGGCCCTCGTCCTTAAAACGCTCAAAGGATTCCCTTTGAACAGAGATAAGGTTGGGGAGCTCCATGGCCTCCGGGATTTTCCCGAAGCTGACGCGCTTGCGCTCAGTGGCAGTGTATGCGTAGGTCACCAGGTTTTTCCTCCTTCACGGAAATGCTCGGTGGATTGGCGAGGCATAGCTTCGCCAGTTATCGCAACCTAATAGTTTATCAGGTACCGACCGTTGGGCAAGAAAAGCCTTGACGCGATTGAGTTTTTGGAGTAGCAAAGTTTTTCGACAGAAAACATGCAGGTAGATGTTGGTGTATCGAACACCTGTTCATATATTTTCTGTGAACAGAGAGCCGGCAATCGCAGCTCTTATAAAAAACGGGCGCAGACCGAAGTCCGCGCCCGTAAATGTCGATGCCCGAAGGCTTACTTGCGCATCAAGCCGCCGCGCTCGTCGATGGCGTCCCAGAAGGCGCTTGCAAAGCGAGGATCGCTTGCAGCCATGAGGGCGTTGGTGGCCATCCAGCCAGACGGGGTACCGGTGTCGTAGCCCGACAGCGGGTCGATGACGACAGCGTACATGGCCTCGCGATCGAGCGAACGGGCCATAGCGTCGGTCAGCTGGATCTCGCCGCCCTTACCGGCCTGCTGGTCGGCAAGAAGGTCCATGACCAGCGGGCTCAGCAGGTAGCGGCCGACGATGTACAGGTTGGACGGAGCCGCCTCGGGAGCGGGCTTCTCCACCAGACCGCCGATGCGCCACACGGCACCCGGCTCGCCATCGGCAACATCCTCGGCGCCCTCGAGCGAGCCCACGCGCTCACCGGCGATAACGCCGTAGCGGCTAACCTCCTCGGGAGCACACGCGGCAACGGCGATAACCGAAGCGCCACCGTGCTCCTTGGAGACGGCCAGCATCTTGTCGCAGATATCACGGTTGGGCACAACGTAGTCGCCCAGAAGAACCAGGAAGTTCTCCCCTGCCACAGCGTCGGCGGCAGAGCGAATGGCGTGACCGAGACCCTTGGGCTCGTACTGATAGCGGAAGTCGACCGGCATACCGCCCGCATGGGCGACAGCGTCGGCGTAGGCGTCCTTACCGCGCTCGCGCAGCAGGTTCTCGAGCGAACGGTCGGGCTGGAAGTAGTTCAGCAGCTCGGGCTTGCCGGGCGAGGTGACGATAATGGCATCGTCGACCTCCTCGGGGTCGAGCGCCTCCTCAACGACGTACTGGATGACCGGCTTGTCGAGCACCGGCAGCATTTCTTTGGGCGTGCACTTGGTGCCAGGCAGAAAACGCGTGCCAAGACCGGCGGCGGGGATGATTGCCTTCATAGTATTCAAGGATCCTTTCGCAGGCGCAAATAGCGCCCGTGCATGCGGCTCACCGGCCGCAGACCAAATTGCGATACCGGATTATCTTACCGCTGTTAATTAACGTTAATGCAGGCAAGCGCCATTCTTCAGCAGGTCAACGCAAATTAATGCTCGAATGGTGCAATTTTATCGCCAAACGGTAGCGACCCCAAAGCACCGCAAGCGGCAGCAATTTGCATGCCGAGCCAGCAAAATAGAGTGGCCATAACAAAAAAGACGGGGCTCGCAATGCGAACCCCGTCTGCAAAGAAATCTGGCGAGAAAGCCTGATTACTTGAGGGTGACAGCAGCGCCAGCAGCCTCGAGCTTCTCCTTGGCAGCCTCGGCGTCCTCCTTCTTGGCACCCTCGAGAACAGCCTTGGGAGCGCCCTCGACGACCTCCTTGGCCTCCTTCAGGCCAAGGTTGGTGAGCTCACGGACGGCCTTGATGACCTGGATCTTGTTGTCGCCGAAGCCCTCGAGCACGACGTCAAACTCGGTCTTCTCCTCGGCCTCAGCAGCGCCAGCAGCGGGAGCGGCGACAACGGCGGCAGGAGCAGCGGCGGAAACGCCGAAGGTGTCCTCGATAGCCTTAACGAGCTCGGAAGCCTCGAGAAGGGTCATTTCCTTAAGAGCATCGATGATCTCATCGGTGGTAAGCTTAGCCATTTCTAAGTCCTTTCGGTTTCCGTGTCTGTGCACGGAGATCAGTTAAAACACGGCGCGAATGCGCCAGGGGTGCGGCGTTGCCGCCGCGGGTGAAAACAGCGACTAGGCTGCCTTCTGCTCGGAGACCTGCTGGATCGAACGAGCGAGACCAGAGGAAACGCCGTTGACGCAGACAGCGATGTCGCGAGCGAAACCGGAGATGAGACCGGCGATCTGGCCGAGAAGCTGATCCTTGGTGGGCAGCTCGGCGATAGCCTTAACATCATCAGCGGAAACGGCCTTGCCGTCGGAGATACCGCCCTTGATCTCAAGGACGCCCTTGGACTTAGCAGAGAAGTCCTTAAGGGCCTTAGCGGCCTCGACCGGCTCGGACTCGTAGAACACATAAGCGACGGGGCCGGCGAGGATCTCGTCGAGCTCGGGCTGCTCCTGGTTCTTGAGAGCGATCTTGACCAGGTTGTTCTTGTAGACCTTCATCTCGGCGCCGCACTCGCGAAGCTGATGACGCAGCTCCTGGGCCTGCTTAACCGTCAGACCGTTGTAGTTGACGACGAACAGACCGGCGTTCTCGGCGATACGGGACTCGATCTCTGCAACCTTGTCGATTTTGTACTGCTGGGGCATGAATTACACCTCCTCGATTTCTTTCCGGGCACGGTCCGCCACAAGGACGTGACGGGGGCATGTCCAAAAAGAAAGCCCCCGCGCTGCATGAGCGACGGGGGCGAGAAGACATATCTACTCGACCACCTCGGCTGGCGGGATATCCCATTAAGCTCGCGGGCGATGCCCGTTTGCACCGGCTGTCTCTGGCAGCGGATTCGTGCGTGAACCGAAAGTATTATGGCGGGGACCCCGGCGTCGGTCAACGGAAAACCGGGCTGCACACAATTCCACCATCCGGCACGCGCCGCCGAAGGCCAGGCGCAAGGTTTTCGCTCGGTCAAGTCCTGGCTCGCACGAAGAGCACATTAAGTGCTCTTCGGCTCGTGCGGAATCTACGAAAACCTTGCGCCTGGCCTTCGGCGGCGCGTGCCTGCGTTGACCTTGGGCAGCCCGGGTTTTCGTTGGCTGACGCCCCCACTCATAATGCTTGGGTCGGTGGGCTGACGTGTTGCGTCCCGTTGGGCTATAAGGTTGAAATGAAGGTGGACAGGCGATTTAGGCCTTCGTCCAGGTCTTTGTCGGAGACGCAGTAGCTTAGGCGGATGTGGCCTTCGGTGCCGAAACAGTCACCCGGGACTAGGGCTACGTTTGCTTCTTTGATGGCTTTGATGCAGAAGTCTTCGCTGGTTAGGCCGTACTGTTTGATGCTCGGGAAAGCGTAGAAGGCTCCTGCGGGCTCTACCACGTCGAGGTCCATGGCGTTTAAGGCTTCGAGTACGCGCTCGCGGCGGGCTCGGTAGACTTTGAGCATGGGGGTGGGATCGACGGTGAGGGCTCGGGCTGCGGCGTCCATTTCGAAGGAGACGGCGCTCGATACTAAGTATTGGTGAGCCTTGGCAATCTCGGCGATGACGGGGGTTGCCGCTGCGAGCCAGCCCAGGCGCCAGCCGGTCATGGCCCAGGGCTTAGAGAAGCTCTCGATGACGACCGTCTGCTCGCGCAGCTCCGGGTGTCGCTGGGCGAAGCGCTCGTAGCCGTCCACATAGACGAGTCGGTTGTATACGTCGTCGCAGACTACGTAGATGCCCGCCTGCTCCGCTACGTGTGCCACGGCGTCGAGCGATGCCGCGTTGAGAATGCAGCCCGTAGGATTGTTGGGCGTGCAGATGACGATGGCCTTAGTCGTCGGCGTCACGCAGGCACGAAGCGCCTCCTCATCGATCTGGAATTGCGCAGGCTCCGTATCCAAAAAGACCGCTTTGGCGTGATTGGCCACGACGCTGCTCTCGTACAGGCCAAAGGCCGGCGTGGGGATAATGACCTCGTCGCCGGGGTTGAGTATAGCCATGAATGTTGCCGACAGGGCCTCGGTCGCGCCGTCGGTCAGGATGACCTCATCGGTGGAAAACGCCAGGCCCGCGTCACCCATATATTTGGACAGCGCCTCGCGCAGGGCGGGACGGCCGTTGTTGGGCGGATAGTGCGTGTCGCCGCGGTCCAACGAAGCGGTCACCTCGGCGCTAATCACGTCGGGCGTGGGAAAATCGGGCTCGCCGAGCGCGAGCGCGATGCACCCTGGATGCTGGGCGGCGAGTGCGTTGATCCGGCGGATACCGGAAGGCTTGAGTGTGGCAAGCGAGGTGTTCATGGACAGACGCATGGCGTTCCTTTCGTAAGGGTTGCACTAGGATAGCGCGGCGGGGCGCCGCCAGACGGTGTAACCTAAACGGAAACCAACCGGAAAGGAGGAGGCATGGAGACGACCGCACGCGGCGATGTACCAAAAACGTTGCAAACCATTGCGTATGTCAGCATTCCCAATAGCGCCGATCTTGAGTTTTTGCTTTGGGACCTGCAGGATGCCATCGCCGCCTATGCCCGGCTTTCCGGCACCGCGCTCCCCCGCCCGGTTGACTTGAAGGCAACTGACGCCGGCAGCGTTGCCGATGGCATCGTGCTAGCCATTGAAGATGTGGCTGACGATGAGACGTTGACAGCCATCGAGCAGGCGCTTGAGCGCTTTGGCAGTACGGGAACGCGTGTCTATGCCGCGATTCGAGCCGCACAACAGGACGCTGAGCAGGCGCGTGGGACCGCCGTTCGCTTGCACAAGGCATGTGAGCGCCATGACCAATTGTGGTGTGGCGGCGTTGCCATCTGCGCCGGCAGCGGCATCGCAGCGCTTCGCCATTCCCCACGCATGGGCCTCTTGCGCCGACCATTTTCGGAAGCGATGGATAAGCTTGTGGGCGCTGTGCGCATGGGCTGCTCCGTCGAGCATGCACAGCGACTTGGCGGTGGCAATGCCGCCAACGTCGACGCCGACGGCATGGTTTGCGCCGAGCCAGCCGTGCTCGCGCCGATCTGGCGAGGCGTTCTGAAACGTCTGGGCGCCCACGCTCAAACAAAAATCTAAATTAAATAACAGCCCAGTCAACGGCTTCGTGCCAACGCTCAACAAGACGCTCCAGGCGCCAGGCGACATTGGCGGGACTTGTCGAGGGCAGGACAATGGCAGGCAGCCCCGTCCGATCTTGCAAGTAGCGTTTGTAGAGTCGCCCTGCCGTACCGCCGTTACAGACAACGACCTCGATCGACGCGGCATCGGTAATGCGCTCGATATGTGCCGGCACAACGTTGCGGATGCTCGCGTCGCTCGAGCCCTTAATGTCGCAACTCTCGATTGCATCCCACAGGGCCACGCCGCCGTTCAGCAGCATGGCCCGCTTGGCGGCAATGGAGGCATCGAGCGTCGCGGGCTCACCGCTTGCCAAAGGGTCGCCCTCGTTGGGTGGCACAGGTACGCCGAGGCACGCGGCCATCACACGCCAAAAGCGATTCTGAGGGTTGCCGTAATAAAAGGCATTGGCGCGCGAAAGCACCGAGGGAAACGACCCGAGCACCAAAACGCGCGAGTGCTGGTCGAACACGGGCTCAAACCCATGCTCAATATGTTGATAGCCCTCATCGGACGCAGCCATGGCCTAGGCCCTCAATAGATAGCGTACCTCGTAGGGCGCAAGCTCAAGCGCGCCCGTCAGCTCGACCGTGGGCGCATCGTCGGCAAGCAGGTCGACAAAGGAGCCGTTGAGCTCGCCGGCGCCAAAGGTGTAAGGCTCGTCCACGGCGTTCACCGCCACGAGCACCGTCGCGGCGTCGCAGGCGCGCTCGAACAGCAGCTGCTTGTTCTGGATCACCACGTTGCGATAGGCACCGTAGTTGAGAGCACGGGCCGCCGCGTCGTCGGCCGAGCGCAGGTGCGTGAGCTGCTTGATGAAGGCCGTCAGCTCGTTGGGTGCAGGCTCATCGAACGCAGGTCGCAGCGCCCAGTCGCCATCGGGGCCGCCCTTTTCGCCGGCAATTCCCCACTCGCTGCCGTAGTAGACGCACGGAATGCCTGGCATGCCAAACAGCATGCCATAGGCGGGGCGTAGGCAAGACTTGTCGGTGAGGATGCTTGCCAAGCGCGGCACGTCGTGGTTGTCGACAAACGACAGCAGATGCTTGCCGCGATAAATGCACCAGGGGTCGCCGCCAAACTGGCGATGAAGCGAGTGGGCAATCTCGAACATGTTGACCGAGTTAAAGCTGGAGTACAGACCCTTGTAGCACTCGTAGTTGGTGCAGGAGTCGAGCATCTCGTCGTTGACGATCTGATTGTAGTCGCCGTGGAGCGTCTCGCCAATCAGCACAAAGTCGGGCTTGAGCCCACGGGTAAAAGTATGCAGGCGGCGCATAAAATCGCGATCGAGCATATAGGCGACGTCCAGGCGCAGACCGTCGACGCCAAAGACTTCGGTCCAGCGACGCACGGACTCAAGCAGGTAATCGACCACGGCGGGGTTTTGCAGGTTGAGCTTCACAAGCTCAAAATGGCCCTCCCAGCCCTCGTACCAAAAGCCGTCGCCGTAGCACGAGTCACCGTCAAAGCTGATGTGGAACCAGTCCTTGTACGGCGAATCCCACTTGCGCTCCTGCACATCACGGAAGGCCCAAAAGCCGCGACCGACATGGTTGAAGACGGCATCGAGCACCACGCGGATGCCATGGGCGTGCAGCGTCTCGCACACGGCGGCAAAGTCGGCGTCCCCACCCAGGCGACGGTCTATATGGCGCAGGCTGCGCGTGTCGTAGCCATGACTATCGGACTCGAGCGGCGGGTTGATGAGCACGGCACCAACGCCGAGTTCCTGCAGGTAGTCGGCCCATTGGGCGATCTTCATGATGGGGGCATCGGGGCTAGCTGTGGCATCGGCGGCCTGGGCGAGCTCATCCTCGGCAACGGGAGCGGCGTTTTCGCGCGGAGCTCCGCAAAAGCCCAGCGGATAGATCTGATAGAACGTCGTCTCGTATGCCCACATAGCAACCTCCCGGTAAGCTCAACACAACGACATCCATTGTATGCCCGGCTTGTATCCTCTTCCCCAAAATAAGTTGCGGTGGAATAGTTCCTGCTTGGGCCTTCAGAGGCCTTAAACAGGAACTATTCCACCGCAACTGATGAGGGGACGTGATTAGGCGACGGGCTTGGCGCGGCGTATGGCTGGGAACATCACCGTGATGGCGAGGATGACGCCCACGACGGCAATCGCCCCGCCCGCGAAGCCGATCCAGGCGATACCGGGACCCGAAACCACGGCTCCGCCGATCGCGGTACCCGTGCCGATACCGAGGTTGAACAGGCCCGAGAAGATCGACATGGCGACGGCCGACGAATCTGCCGGCGTGTGCTTGATGAGCTCGGCCTGAAACGCCACGTTAAAGGCCGTGGCGCAGCAACCCCACAGTGCGCAGACGGCAAGCACTGTCACGAGCGACGATGCGGCCGGCCCCATGAGCAGCAGGGCCACCGGCACGCCGGAGAGCGTGATAGCCAAGAACGGGAAGCGATGCCCATCGAACAGGCGGCCAAACAGCCAGCTTCCGAGCAAACCAGAGCAGCCAAACGCCGTCAGCGTCATGGTAATGGCGCCCGCATCGACGTGCGCGACCTGCGCCAGGAAGGGCTCGATATAGCTGTAGCTTGCGTAATAGCCGGTCGCCATGAAGACCGTGACTGCGTAGAGCGCGATGAGGAGCGGGTTCTTGAGCAGCTCGGGCAGCTGTTTGAACGTAAAACGCTCGCCCGCTGGCATGGCAGGAAACACCGTGGCCTGGTAGACGACCGCGACAGCAGACAGCGCTCCGACCACGGCAAACGTCATACGCCAGCCCACGGCCAGGCCAATGGCGCGACCGAGAGGCAGGCCAAAGATCTGCGCGATGGACGAGCCCGTAGCGATCATGCTGATGGCGAGCGCCCCATGGCGCGTGTCAACCAGACGCGACGCCATGATCGAGGCGACCGACCAGAACACGGCATGCGCGCAGGCAACCACCAGGCGTGCGCAGACCAGGATGGGATAGGTCGGCGCCACAGCGGACAGGAACTGACCGAGCGAGAACACGGCAAGCACGCCCAGCAGCATCCGCTTAAACTCGAAACGCGAAGCGAACACCATGAGCGGCAACGACAGCAGCATGACGCCCCAGGCATAGACCGAGATCATGATGCCCGCCTGGGCCTCGGTGAGCGAGAACGACGCGGCAATATCAGTCAAAAGGCCGATGGGCATAAACTCCGACGTGTTGAACACGAACGCACAGCAGGTGAGCCCGACGAGTGGGAGCCACTGCCTGAGCGTGATGCCGTCTTGCCTTGCCTGACTCATATATAACATCTCCAATCATTTTGAGCGGAGGCGATTATATAGCAACGGTCCCGCATCCGTCAGTAACGGACACGGGACCGAAACAATTCGATACACAGAGGTTGCGCCGTCAATAAATAACTAAGCCAACCCCAGCAATATGCCCGCCGAATGCACGACAAACGCCACGATCCAGGCGACCGTCACTTGAAACGCGAACACGGCAACGGCGTAGCGCGCGCCTAGCTCGCTCTTGACGGCGCCGATTGCCGCCACGCAGGGCGGGTACAGCAGCGTAAAGACCAGGAACACATAGGCAGTAAACGGCGAAAACATGGTCGACAGTGCCGCGGGCGAGGTCGCGCCCAAAAGCACCGTGAGGGTCGAGATGACACTCTCCTTGGCGATAAGTCCGGTGACGAGCGCCGTGGATGCACGCCAGTCACCAAACCCAAGCGGGGCCAACACCGGCGCGATGATGCTACCCAGACCGGCAAGCAGGCTTTGCGACTGGTCGGCGACCACGTTAAAGCGGATGTCGAACGTCTGAAGGAACCAGATGACCACGGTCGCGGCAAAGATAATGGTAAAGGCCTTGGTGATGAAGTCCTTGGCCTTATCCCATGCCAGCATCACCGTCGTCTTGACGCTCGGCAGGCGGTAATTGGGAAGCTCCATGATAAACGGCACCGGGTCGCCCTTAAATGCCGTGCGGTTGAGCACCAAAGCCGCAACGCAGCCGACCACGATACCGATCAGATAGAGCGAGACCATGGCGGGAACCGTCGCCTGCGGAAAAACGCCCCGCACAGCAAGCCGTAAACCGGCAGCTTGGCTGAGCAGCTCATAAACGGCGTGAGCATGACCGTCATCTTGCGGTCGTGCTCGGATGGGAGCGTACGGGTCGACATGATAGCCGGCACGGTGCAGCCAAAACCGACGAGCATGGGCACAAAACTGCGGCCCGACAGGCCAAAGCGACGCAACACCTTATCCATGACAAAGGCCACGCGCGCCATGTATCCGGAGTCTTCCAGAATGGAGAGGAACAAAAAGAGCACGACGATAATCGGCAGGAAGGTCAGCACACTGCCCACGCCCGTAAGCACGCCGTCGACAGCCAGCGAGCGCACCACGTCGTTGGTACCGAACGCCTTGAGGCCCGCATCGGCCGAGGCGATGATGGCAGCGATACCGTCCTCCATGAGTCCCTGCAACGCCGCGCCGATCACGCCAAACGTCAGCCAAAAGACGAGGCCCATGATCACCAGAAACGCCGGAATGGCTGTGTAACGACCTGTCAGGATGCGGTCAATCTTGACGGAGCGCACGTGCTCGCGGCTCTCGTGCGGCTTGACGACGCAACGCCCGCACACGTCGCCGATAAAGCTAAAACGCATATCGGCCAGCGCAGATAGGCGGTCGGTGCCGGCCTCGCCCTCCATCTGGGTGATGATGTGCTCGATAGCGTCGAGCTCATTGCGATCCAGGTGAAGCGCCTCGGTTACCAGCTCATCGCCCTCGACCAGCTTGGTCGCCGCAAAGCGCACCGGGATGTGCGCCGTCACGGCATGGTCCTCGATCAGGTTAGCAATACCGTGGATGCAGCGATGCAGCGCACCGCCGTCCGGACCGTCGGGCGCGCAAAAGTCCAGGCGACCAGGGCGCTCGCGGAACCGCGCCACGTGCAGGGCGTGGTCCACCAGCTCGCCGATGCCCTCGTTGCGGGCAGCGCTAATGGGGACAACGGGCACGCCCAACAGGCTCTCGAGCAAGTTGACGTCTACGGCGCCGCCGTTGGCGGTCACCTCGTCCATCATGTTGAGCGCGATGACCATAGGACGGTCAAGCTCCATGAGCTGCAGTGTCAGGTACAGGTTACGCTCGATGTTGGTGGCGTCAATGATGTCGATGATGGCGTCCGGACGCTCGTCGAGGATGAACTGACGGCTCACGACCTCCTCGCCTGTGTACGGCGACAGGGAGTAAATGCCGGGCAGGTCGGTAACGCTCGCCTCGGGATGGTTACGGATGGTGCCATCTTTGCGGTCGACCGTCACGCCGGGAAAGTTACCGACGTGCTGGTTGGAGCCCGTCAGCTGGTTGAATAACGTGGTCTTGCCGCAGTTTTGGTTGCCGGCGAGGGCAAAGTGCAGCGGCGCGCCCTCTGGCACGGCCGTCTTTGCCGCACGGGGCGAATACGTCCCCTCGCCCAGGGCCGGATGCTCCGTCGTGCCGATTGCGGCGTTAGCGCGCGGACCCGTATCGGTGTCGTGAATACCCACGAGCTCGATGCGAGCGGCATCGTCCTTGCGCAGTGTCAACTCGTAGCCACGCAGGCGGATCTCGAGCGGATCGCCCATGGGGGCGTACTTCATCATGGTGACTTCGGTGCCCGGCGTTAGACCCATGTCCAAAATATGCTGTCGGAGTGCCTGATCGTCCGATGCCACCGATGCGACAACGGCGTCCTTTCCAATCTCGAGTGTATCGAGCTTCACGTCCGTGTTCCTCCCCCGACGCCCACAGGGCGTTGTATTTATGTTCACCA
>JAUMNV010000124.1 GCA_031295725.1 Collinsella sp. | reverse complement strand
CTTCGCCGTGCCGCTGCGTTCCAACATCGCCCCTAACGTGCCCAAAGACCAGTACTTTGCGTTGCCACCCCGCCCCACGACGCGCCCCGGCTGCCGCCACGGCATCCACTACATCAAGATGTTCCCCATAACCAAGGCCTACCAGCGCCGCTTCAGGACCGAGGGCTCGGCCTACTACGAGACGCTCCAGCGCATCATCGATGGCAACACCAAACGCATTGTCTCCGAATGCCAGGCGTACCTTGACCTCTATGAGCGCGAGGGAAGGTCCTGCTTTGCCGTCGACATCGATCGCATCGTGGGCCTGCTGGAAGGCGAGAAGTAGGGCACCTCGGCTCAGTCTCGAGCCATGCGGAGTCGCTCCGCATTTTTGAACGCCGCGTGTGCGTCCTAAATACTTGAGAAACAAGCTGTGAAGTGCGGTGGCGCGCCCGTGCCCGTGCATAGCCGTCACCATCAGCGTCTACGCGGTGTCGGCTTCAAGTGGAACTGGCGCCGCTGCTGTATATGGTTTGCCTTGCTGCAAATGGCAATCAATGCCCACGATGCTTCTGCTTGCGCTTCAGCTTTCGCTGCTCGAAGCCGCGCATCAGCCTCTTCCGCGCGGCGTCGGCTTCTTGCATGAGCTGACTCCTGTTTCATCGCTTCTCTCTGTGCTGCGAGCGCCTGCTGCGCCTTGGTGCTCATCGCGGGCCGCTTAAGGGCTTTCGCCGCCTCACGGGCGCGCCGCTTGGGGTTCTTCGCGGGCTTGTTTGTTTCAATGGCCTTGTCGCCGAAGAACGAGAGCTTCTCCCATTCGCTTGTAACGAATCGCAGGATCTCCTCATCGGACGGCTCCGCGCCGAAGACGATGCGGGCGACGCCGTACTTTCCGCCCTCGACGTGCTCCGCCAGCCCGACCCAGAATTGACCGTCGTGATATACGGTCAGGGTGGACGACACGCTGATCTGCATGGCTGGTTCCTCCTTTATGTAGATGACCATGCAGAGAAGGGACAACCAAGGAGGCAGGTTACTGATGCGGACTCCCGCACGCCCACGACTACCCGACGGGGACTGTGTTTTCATCTCTGATGCCCGCATTGTAGCACGCGCGGATGCGCCCTTCATCGCTGCCGACATGACGTGGCTGGGATTCGTTCCTCGACACATCCTTTTGTATATTGCCTTCCCGGTTTCGAAACTTTAAATCAATTCGAGTTTCGAAACCGGGAAGGAGAGCGTATGTGAGAGGCGATATGAGCATCAACTTGATGCTTGAGGGGGAGCTCGCGTCGCTTCTGCCCATCGGGGACGTGTTCCCGAAGGTCCTCATCTCCCGCATAGGGCATGAGACCTGTACCCGGGAAGGCGTACTTGTGCTGGACCTCGCGCGGTGCTGCTCGGTGAGCAGGGGTTCTGAACACTGCGTAGGGATATAGCGCGACAGGGGGGTGCAGCACCGTTTGCGCCTTGTCTAGAGAACACGAACAAGAGATGTGGCCTGCAGACGACTGAATAGCTCCATCCGTTTTGGTTACAACAAAATGTGTGCCGCGCGCCTGCGGCATGAGGGAGGGAGATTTCTATGAATATCGTTGTATTGAGTGGTAGCCCGCGCAGGGGCGCCAATACCGACACCATGGTCGAGGCGTTTGCCGAGACCGCGCGTGAGGGCGGCAATACGGTCGAGGTCGTCCGTGTTGCCAGCAAGAAAATCGGTGGTTGCCTGGGGTGTCAGTATTGCTTCGCCCACGAGGGCACTTGCGTGCAGAAGGATGACATGGTCGACGTGATCGAGTCGCTGAAAGGCGCCGATATGGTTGTCTTCGCTTCGCCTATCTACTGGTTTGATATCACTGCGCAGGAGAAGGCCGCCATC
The DNA here is from genome assembly GCA_031295725.1 of Collinsella sp. GTDB lineage: Bacteria > Actinomycetota > Coriobacteriia > Coriobacteriales > Coriobacteriaceae > Collinsella. The sequence continues at coordinate 5,148 of JAUMNV010000124.1, read as the reverse complement.
GACCGCCTGTACGCCTTCGGTGCTACAGGCTTCCCGTTCACCAAGACGGCCCTTTTGCTCGATAGCCACAGCGAGGGCGTCTATGATGCGGCGATTGCTATGTACAGGGCCACATGCGCGTACTGCAAGTGGGAGGACCAGGGCATTGTCACCATCAGCGGCATGACCGAGCGCGACAGCATGGCATCGTCGCCCAAGTTGGAAGGGGTGCGAGAGCTCGCCCGCAAGCTCGCCTAAGGACAAGAGGGGCGCATGGCAATCAGCACTAGCGGAAATGCTTGCTGCCCTTACCAGGAGGAATGCTGATTGCCATGCAACGATGCTCCCGCGGACAATTCCGGTGTGCTAAAACGCCTTCTCGTTCAAGAATTCTCTGAACGCGGGGATGTCGAAGCCGACGAGGCCACGCCCACGTTCCCCGATAACGCCGTCCTCGAGGAGGCGGCGTTTGTATTGGCTTGCGTAGTTGCTGGCGACGCCCATGCGTTTGGCTATCTCCGAGATCCTGCTGGGGCCAGAATCGGGCAGCATCGCGAGCAAAAACTCAATGTCTTTATCGGAAAGCTCTCGATAGGTCGTTTCGAGAGAAGCCCGATGCCATGCTTCTCGAGTTGCCTGAAGATGCCATTCATGCACGTGCGCCAGTTGCCCTGGGCTTCTTGAACATATGTCCAATCGATGCCCACTGGACCAATTTGAACGCCGTTCATGCGCGCGTGAGACTGTGAAAGGTAGCTATCTGCCGCTTCTTTGGTTCGCTCGATAATATCTTCGAGCATGCCTGGCATGGCGGAGCCATTTGCTGTACTCCATGGTGGCTCCTTTGCAAGTTTTGCTAATTTTTGCAACTTTTGCTAACTTTTGCGAGTTTTGCTAACGGCTTAGGACGGTGCGGGAAGCCCCCGTATCGTCGACATTTCCGAGGATGACCTCCGCAACGAGCGGGGCCCGGGGCGCGATATTGCTGCGCTCCGGGCCCCGCTGCTTTGTAAAACCATGGCGGTTCTGCCGTCGTCCTAATCAAACAAACTCGGCATGTCGTTTTCTTTCATGAGGGCACCGGCTGAGGGGAGGCTCTGCGCGGTGAACTTCTCGGCCGAGACGCCGGCGCCAAGGATCTCTTCGGTTGTGCCGACGGTGGTGACCGAGCGGCCCTTCTTGGCGGTAAAGGCCTGGACGCCCTGCGTGTTGGTGGTCGTCTTGGTCTTGAGCAGCGACGTGTTGAAGTTCATCAGGCGGTAGTCGCTCGAGACCAGCGCGACGTTGCGGTCCTTCTTGAGCACCTGGGCGTACAGCAGCTTGCTGCCGCCGTAGATGGCGTTCTTGAGGCGCTTGCGGTTTGTCTTGGTGACGTACCCGGCAAGCGCGACGCGCACCGCGCGGCCGTTCTCGAAGATGAACAGCACGTCGGCCTTGTAATCCTCGGGGTCGATGACCCAGATGACGCTCTCGTCGGGTTCCATCTCGAGGTCCGTGGCCAGATACGATCCCAGCTGCGCGGATTTGGTGTCCTCGAACGCCGCGACCTTGCACTTGTACACCTGGCTCTTGTTGGTGAACACCAAAAGCTCGTGCGTGTTGGCGGACGGGAACTCGATGAAGGGCTCGTCGCCGTCCTTGTACTTGAGGGCGGCGCCCTTCTTGAGCACGCGGTCCGTCATCTTCTTGAGGTAGCCCTCGCGCGAGAGCATGATGGTGACCGGGTACTCCTCGACCTCGGGCTCCAGGCTCACCTCGATGACGTCGGACGGCTCGATCCTGCCCGTGCGGCGCGGCATGACGTACTTCTTGTTGACTGCGGCCAGCTCGTCGCGGATGACCTTCTTGATGTTGTCCTCGTTCGAGAGGATCTCCTCCAGCTCGGCGATCTCGGCCTCGAGCTTGGCGATATCCTTGGTGCGGTTGAGGATGTACTCCTCGTTGATGTTGCGCAGCTTGAGCTCGGCCACGAACTCGGCCTGGGTCTCGTCGATATCAAATCCGCGCATCAGGTTGGGGACTACCTCGGCCTCGAGTTTGGTGCCGCGGATGATGGCGATGGCCTTGTCGATGTCGAGCAGGATCGCCTCGAGGCCGTGCAGCAGGTGCAGGCGCTCGGACTTTTTGCCCAAATCGAAGTTCACGCGGCGGCGCGTGGACTGGATGCGCCACGCGACCCACTCATGCAGGATCTGGCGCACGCCCATGACGCGGGGATAGCCGTCCACCAGGACGTTGAAGTTGCAGGAGAACGAGTCCTGCAGCGTGGTGGTGCGATAGAGCTTGGCCATGAGCTTCTCGGGGTCCACGCCGCGCTTGAGGTCGATGGCGATGCGCAGGCCGGAGAGGTCGGTCTCGTCGCGGATGTCGGCGATCTCGCGCACCTTGCCCTCCTTGGAGAGCTTGACGATGCGGTCGATGATGACGTCGGTCTTGGTGGTGTAGGGGATCTCGTAGACCTCGATGATGCGCTCTTCGGGGACCCACCGCCAGCGCGAGCGGATCTGGAAGCTGCCCAGGCCCGTCTCGATGATGCGCTCCATCTCCTCGCGGCGGTAGATGATCTCGCCGCCGGTGGAGAAGTCGGGCATGGGCATGTACTCGAGCAGGTCGCAGTCGGGGTCCTCGAGATAGTGCATGGTAGCGGTGCATACCTCGTTGAGGTTGAAGCCGCAGATATCGGACGCCATGGCGACGCCGATGCCCTTGTTGGCCGACACCAGGATGTTGGGGAAGGTGGTGGGCAGCAGGCGCGGTTCCTTCATGGCGCCGTCGTAGCTGTCCACGAAGTCGACCGGGTCCTTGTCGATGTCCTTGAAGATCTCGGCGCAGATGGGGGAGAGCTTGGCCTCGGTGTAACGCGAGGCGGCGTAGGTCAGGTCGCCCGAGTAGTACTTGCCAAAGTTGCCCTTGGACTCCACGAACGGCGCGAGCAGCGCCTCGTTGCCCGTGGCGAGGCGGACCATCGTCTCGTAGATGGCGCCGTCGCCGTGCGGGTTGAGCTTCATGGTCTGGCCTACGATGTTGGCGCTCTTCTGGCGCTCGCCCTTGAGCAGACCCATCTTGTACATGGTGTACAGCAGCTTGCGGTGCGAGGGCTTGAAGCCGTCGATCTCGGGGAACGCGCGCGAGACGTTGGTGCTCATGGCATACGGCATGTAGTTGGTTTCGAGCGTCTCCGTGATGGGCTGCGCCGTGACCTCCGAGTGCAGGCCGATGACGTTATCGGCGTTGACCTGCTTCTTCTTGTTTGGGGTGCTGGTTTTCTTCTTTGCCACGATTTCCTCTTGATGCTTTCTGTGGGGCCGCTCTTACTGCAGGTCCAGCTGGTCGAGATACTCCTTGCCGTGCTCGGCGATATGGCGCTTGCGGCCGGCCTCGTCGTTGCCCAGCAGCAGGTTGAACATGGATTCCATCTTGGCCACGTCCTCGGGCTCCACCTTGATGAGGCGGCGCGTCTCGGGGTTCATGGTGGTGAGCCACATCATGTCCGGATCGTTCTCACCAAGACCCTTGGAGCGGTTGATGGAGCACTTTTGGTCGCCGATTTCTTTGAGGATGCCGTTCTTTTCGAGCTCGGTGTAGGCAAAGTAGGTCTTTTCTTTGCAATTGATCTCGTAGAGCGGCGACTCGGCGATATACACGTAACCCTCGTCGATGAGCGTGGGTACCAGGCGATAGAGCATGGTGAGCACAAGCGTGCGGATGTGGTAACCGTCGACGTCGGCGTCCGTACAGATAATGACCTTGTTCCAGTTGAGGTTGTCCAGGTCAAAGGCGCCGAGGTTCTTGATGCGCTTGTCTTTGATCTCCACGCCGCAGCCCAGCACGCGCATGAGGTCCATGATGATGTCGGACTTAAAGATGCGCGGATAGTCTTCCTTTAGGCAGTTGAGGATCTTACCGCGGACGGGCATAACACCCTGGAACTCGGCATCGCGCGAGGTGCGGATGGCGCCCGCCGCCGAGTCGCCCTCCACGATGTAGACTTCGCGGCGGGTCTTGTCCTTGGAGCGGCAGTCGATGAACTTCTGCACGCGGTTGGCCATGTCGGTCTTCTGCTGCAGGTTGGTCTTGATGCTCTGGCGGGTCTTCTCGGCGTTCTCGCGCGAGCGCTTGTTGATGAGCACCTGCTCCATGATCTTGTTGGCGGCGTCTTTGTTCTCGATCAGGTAGGTCGCCAGGCGCTCCTTGAAGAACGCCGTCATGGCCTGCTGGATGAAGCGGTTGTTGATGGCCTTCTTGGTCTGGTTCTCGTAGGAGGTCTGGGTGGAGAAGCAGTTGGTCACCAGCACCAGGCAGTCCTGGACATCCTGCCATTTGATGGAGCTCTCGTTCTTGTTGTACTTGCCCTGGCCCTTGATGTAGGCGTCGATCGCGCTGGTCAGCGCGCTGCGGGCCGCCTTCTCGGGTGAGCCGCCGTTCTCGAGCCACGAGGAGTTGTGGTAGTACTCCTGCATCTGGAAGGTGCGCGAGAAGCACAGGCACGCCGTGATCTTGACGTTGTAATCGGGCAAGTCCTCGCGGTCGCGACCACGGCGATCGGCCTCGATAAAGAAGGGCTCGGTGAGGTAGTCGGTACCGACCTTCTCGAGCACGTAGTCCTCGATGCCCTTGGGATAGCAAAAATCCTCTTCGGAAAACTCGCCATCGTCGCCCTCGATACGCAGGCGGAAGGTCACGTTGGCGTTGACCACGGCCTGGCGGCGCATTGTCTCGCGATACCAATCGTGGGGGATGCTGATGGAGGTAAAGACCTCAAGATCGGGACGCCACTTAATGGTGGTGCCGGTGCGATCCTCGCCGCTGGGCTCAATCTCGAGTGCCTTCTTTTTGGCGCCGACGACCTTGCCCTTCTTAAAGTGCAGGGAGTACTTGTTGCCGTCGCGCCAAACCGTGACGTCCATGTATTCGGAGGCGTACTGGGTTGCGCATGAGCCCAGGCCGTTGGTGCCGAGCGAGAAGTCGTAGTCGCCGCCCTGGTTATTGTTGTATTTGCCGCCGGCGTAGAGCTCGCAAAAGACGAGTTCCCAGTTAAAGCGCTTCTCGGAGGGGTTCCAGTCGAGCGGGCAGCCGCGGCCGTTGTCCTCTACCTGAATGGAACCATCGCGAAAGGCGGTAAGGGTGATGAGCTTGCCGTAGCCCTGGCGCGCCTCGTCAACGGCGTTG
>JAUMNV010000056.1 GCA_031295725.1 Collinsella sp. | reverse complement strand
GTTAAACCGTTTCAATTAAAACTTCCGGACTTCTCGCTACGAAAACTGAGCCGTTCGCCGAATATTCCGTGCATTTCGCGGTATTATAGGGGCTGCATGTCATGTCCCTTTCGAAGGGTCGCCCGGCAATCGCCAGCCACGGCCCCCAGACGGGACGCCAACACGATAGAGAGGAGAGGCATGCAGTACTCACAGGAAGTGGAGAACATGTGCCCCGTTGCCAAGGGTGCATACCACGGCCCCGCACCCATCCCCGAGGAGGGCAAGTGGGTCCAGGCTAAGGAGATTTCCGACATCTCCGGTCTTACGCACGGTGTGGGTTGGTGCGCACCTCAGCAGGGCGCCTGCAAGCTCACGCTGAACGTCAAGGACGGCATCATCGAGGAGGCCCTCGTTGAGACCATCGGCTGCTCGGGCATGACCCACTCTGCCGCCATGGCTTCCGAGATCCTTCCCGGTAAGACCATCCTCGAGGCCCTCAACACCGACCTCGTCTGCGACGCTATCAACGTTGCTATGCGCGGGATCTTCCTGCAGATCGTTTACGGCCGCAGCCAGACCGCGTTCTCCGAGGGCGGCCTGCCCGTGGGCGCCTCCCTCGACGACCTCGGCAAGGGCCTTCGCTCTCAGGTCGGCACCATGTTCGGCACCAAGGCCAAGGGCGCTCGTTACCTCGAGCTCGCTCAGGGCTACGTCACCCGCATGGCTCTCAACGACAAGAACGAGATCATCGCATTCGAGTTCCTGAACCTCGGCAAGTTCACCGACGCCGTCAAGGCCGGCAAGACCCCCGAGGAGGCCATCGCTGGCGCTATGGGCCACTATGGTCAGTGGGAGAACGCTGCCAAGTACATCGACCCGCGCACCGACGAGGAGACTCACTCCGTCGCCAGCGTGTTCCCGGTTCACGAGTAGAAAGGGAGGGAAATAACTATGACTGTTACGTTCGAAGGTTACGAGCGCCGCGCTGACAAGATCAACAAGTGCCTCGCCGACAACGGCATCGCCTCCCTCGAGGAAGCTCTGCAGATCTGCACCGACAAGGGCTTCAACCCGCGTGAGATCGTCAACAACACCCAGTCCATCGCCTTCCAGAACGCCGAGTGGGCCTACACCCTCGGTTGCGCTCTCGCTGTCAAGCGTGGCGCCAAGTCCGCTTCTGAGGCTGCCGCCATCATCGGCGAGGGCATCCAGGCCTTCACCGTTCCCGGCTCCGTCGCCGAGGACCGCAAGGTCGGTCTGGGCCACGGCAACCTGGGCGCTATGCTGCTCTCCGACGACACCGAGTGCTTCGCCTTCCTGGCCGGTCACGAGTCCTTCGCTGCCGCTGAGGGTGCTATCGGCCTGGCTCTGAACGCCAACAAGGCTCGTAAGAAGCCGCTGCGCGTCATCCTCAACGGTCTGGGCAAGGACGCTGCTCAGATCATCGCCCGCATCAACGGCTTCACCTACGTGAAGACCCAGTTCGACTACTTCACGGGCGAGCTCAAGGTCGTCGAGACCATCCCCTACTCCGATGGTCCCCGCGCCGCCGTCAACTGCTACGGCGCCGACGACGTCCGCGAGGGCGTTGCCATCATGTGGCACGAGAACGTCGACATCTCGATCACCGGTAACTCCACCAACCCCACGCGCTTCCAGCACCCCGTCGCTGGCACCTACAAGAAGGAGCGCCTCGAGGCTGGCAAGAAGTACTTCTCCGTCGCTTCTGGTGGCGGCACTGGCCGTACCCTACACCCGGACAACATGGGCGCCGGCCCTGCCTCTTACGGCATGACCGACACCATGGGCCGCATGCACTCCGACGCCCAGTTCGCCGGTTCTTCCTCCGTGCCTGCGCACGTCGACATGATGGGTCTCATCGGCATGGGCAACAACCCCATGGTCGGTGCCACCGTCGCCTGCGCTGTCGCCGTCGAAGAGGCCCTCAAGGCCTAATCGCGCCCGCGCGATGCTCAGATAGTTGAGCTTTGGAGCCGCTACCTTTCGAGGTAGCGGCTCTTTTTGTTTGCGCTGGCGCAGGGTATCTAATGCCGATATATCAGCTGGGGCGAAATACGAGATGTGAAGAGATGGAGCGTCAGAGCGTCCATGACGCCCACCTGCCATATTTGCCCTTTACCGATTTGACGGGTCTTTGCGGCCCCATTGCCGATCACCCGTGCGACAATGCGCCGGACGAGAAAGGAATCCGATGGAATCGACTGATGTACTGGTAATTGGATCTGGCATTGCGGGCCTTTGTGCCGCCATCGAAGCGGCACGCACGGGTGCAACCGTCACTGTGGCAAGCGCCGGCAAGACCATGAGTGGATCGAGCTTCTTCCCGGGTACCTGGGGCCTCGGCCTCATCGGTCCCGTCGACGAAGACGACGAGCAGGACCTCATCGACACCATCCAGACCGTCGGCGGCGGTGTCGCCGACCCCGAACTCGTCCAAACGTTCGTCCACGGCATTCCCCAAGCGATTGACTGGCTCGAGCAAGACCTGGGCGTTGAGCTCCAGCGTCCGCAAAGCGCCAAGAGTGCTCAACAAAAGCAATTTATCCCCTGCTTTGACCACAAGACGCGCATGTGGCGCGGCCTCACCCGCAAGCCCCTTGAGGACGCTCTGACGACCTGGATCGAGTCGCTCGGCATTCGCCTGCTCCCCCGCCATGAGCTTATCGACCTTGTTGAGGACACGAACGGCAGAATAACCGGAACCGTACTCTACGACCTTACCGAAAATCGAATCGTGCCCTTTGCTGCCAAGGCCACGATCATCGCAGCCGGTGGCACAGGCGGCCTGTTCGAGCGCAGCCTTACGTCGGCTGATGTGCTCAGCTCCTCGCAGGCCATCGCACTGGCGCACGGCGCAACACTTACTAATATAGAGTTCATGCAGATGATGCCCGGCTTCATCGAGCCCAGGCGTAACTTGGTCTTCAACGAGAAAACCTGGCGCTACGTGCATGTAGACCAGCCGGTAGATATTGCCGACGACAAGCTGAACGACCTGCTCGAGCAGCGCTCTGGATATGGTCCCTTCACGTCACGCTTGGCCTCCCGCGCTATCGATCTCGTCATCGATCAGGCAGGTGTCGAAGGCCTGGCACTCCACTACGACTTCCCCCGCGAGGATGTCCCAGAGTTTGTGCAGACCTTTGCCACCTGGCTGCAAGACGAGCACGGCATCGCGCCGACCGACGAGATGCGCGTTGCGATGTATGCCCACGCCGCTAACGGCGGCATCAAGATCGATAAGACCGCGCACACGGGCGTTGAGGGCCTCTACGCTTGCGGCGAGGCGACAGGCGGCATGCACGGCGCCGACCGCATTGGTGGCTTGTCAAGCGCCAACGGCATCGTATTCGGACGTATCGCGGGCGCATCGGCAGCCCTCACAGCGCAGAAAGAGCCTGAGGCGGCCCTAAAGGCGGATATCACCCTCCCCCAGTACGGCATTGCCACAACAGATGCCGATCGCCTGACACACAGCCTTAGGCACACGATGAGCGCCTATTGCATGATCAACAGGACCGAAACAGGCCTATCCGAGGCCCTGCAACAGCTTGAAAGCCTGCAAGACGAAGCCACGGCTCTAAATAAGCCACATGCCAACGACAGCGAAATCGCTGCCCTCGCCCGCCTGCAATCGCAGATTCAACTAGCACAGGAAATGGTCAAAGCCATGCGCAAGCGAACTGAAAGCTTAGGTTCGCACTATCGAGCAGACTAAATCGATTCTCACTTTGAGTTTGATCACAACTTCTCAACATGCATCGAGCCCCGTAAGCATGATTCCCCTAAGGAGAACACGCCTACGGGGCTTTAGCCGTGTTTCCCTAAGGGAATCACGGTGCAGATTACTCAGCTCCGCGCCCTTTCGGGTTCGACCCCATGCGTGGTCAACAAAAAACGACCAGCCTGAGCCAGTCGCTTTAACAATCTTTGGGTGGGCCGTCAGGGGGTCAGCCTGCTTTGCAGGCGGCCGCTGCGGCGCTTTGCGCCTTGCGCGCTACGCTGGTAAATGCTTACGCATTTCCTCAGCTCCGTGTCCTTTCGGGTTCGACCCCGTGCGAGGTCAACAAAAAAGCGACCAGCCTAAGCCAGTCGCTTTAACGATCTTTGGGTGGGCCGTCAGGGGGTCGAACCCTGGACCTTGGGATTAAGAGTCCCCTGCTCTACCAACTGAGCTAACGACCCAAAGCTAAAGTCCGTTATGGCGGACTTTAGAGGAGATATCGTGTGGTGGGCCGTCAGGGGTTCGAACCCTGGACCTTGGGATTAAGAGTCCCCTGCTCTACCAACTGAGCTAACGACCCGATATCAACACGAAGCAAGAACTGGGGTGGGTAAAGGGACTCGAACCCTCGACCTACGGGACCACAACCCGTCGCTCTAGCCA
>JAUMNV010000064.1 GCA_031295725.1 Collinsella sp. | reverse complement strand
ACCGGCTCGTCCGTGGGCTCAACCTATGGGCGACAGGCCCTAGTCCTGGAAGAGCGCCGTGGACAGGTAGCGCTCGCCGGTGTCGGCAAGCAGGGCCACGATGGTCTTGCCCTCGTTCTCGGGGCGCTTGGCCAGCTGCAGCGCGGCCCACACGGCGGCGCCGGACGAAATGCCTACGAGCACGCCCTCCTTGTGGCCCACGGCGCGGCCGGTCGCAAAGGCGTCGTCGTTCTCGACGGGGATGATCTCGTCATAGACCTGGGTGTCGAGGACGTCGGGCACAAAACCGGCGCCGATACCCTGGATCTTGTGCGGGCCGGCTTGGCCCTTGGAGAGCACCGGGGAAGTGGCGGGCTCGACGGCGACGACCTTGATTTCGGGGTTCTGCTCCTTAAGGAACTCACCCACGCCGGTCACGGTGCCGCCGGTTCCAACGCCGGCGACGAAGATGTCGACCTCGCCGTCGGTGTCATCCCAGATCTCGGGGCCGGTCGTGGCCTTGTGGATGGCGGGGTTGGCGGGGTTCACAAACTGGCCGGCGATGATGCTGTTTGGCGTCTCCTTCTGCAGTTCCTCGGCCTTGGCGATGGCGCCCTTCATGCCCTTGGAACCGTCGGTGAGCACGAGCTGTGCGCCATATGCCTGCATAAGCTTGCGGCGTTCGACGGACATAGTCTCGGGCATGGTGATGATCACCTTGTAGCCGCGAGCCGCCGCCACCGAGGCGATGCCGACGCCGGTGTTGCCACTCGTGGGCTCGATGATGGTGTAGTCGCCGCCGCGCACGAGCTTGCCGGCCTTCTCGGCCTCGTCGATCATGTTCTTGGCGACGCGGTCTTTGACGGAGCCGGCGGGGTTGAAGTATTCCAGCTTGACGAGCACGCGGGCCTTGAGGTCCTCATCGGCCTCAAAGTGAGTGAGCTCCAGAAGCGGAGTGTGGCCGATAAGCTGATCGATGGACGTGTAAACATTGCTCATGGTGAACCTCCAAAGTGTTCAAATGACTGGATACCGTGTGGTTTTACGGTGTGTGTAGCAGCGAAACCCACAAACCTTATGGGTTGTTCGTTTTGCTGTTGGCAAGCATAGTAGACAGTAAAGCCTAGTAACGCAATAGGAAATAGAAGATTATTACGAGTCGATTAACCATCTTGACCGGAACGGGTATTTTCAAAACCAATATTTCGGCTAGAATTTCTACGGACTAAATGACCGAAAGGCAGCACTATACATGTTGGTTTCTACAAAGGGCAGATATGCCCTGCGCGTTATGGTCGATCTGGCCGAGCACCAGGCGGCCGGTCGCATCCCGCTCAAAGAGATCGCGGCGCGACAGGGGATTTCCGAGAAATATCTCGAGAACATCTTGGCTACGCTCGTGCGCGCCAACATGCTTTCGGGCATGCGCGGCAAGGGCGGCGGCTACGTGCTCACGCGCCCGCCCGAGCAGTACACGGTGGGCGAGATCCTGCGCCTGACCGAGGGCAGTCTGGCACCGGTTGCATGCCTGGATGGCGACTGCAAGGGCTGCTCACGCTCGGATGAGTGCCCCACGCTCGACGTGTGGAAGAACCTGGACAAGCTCATCAACGACTACCTCGACGGTGTGACGCTTGATCAACTTGTCGCTCCCAACCATGGCTACGACTACGTCATCTAACCCATACCCGCCATTTGGGGACGGAGCGGAAATGGTAGATTCTCTCGCCCTTTGAGACTTGACAAATAAGAAGGCCGCCCATTTTTGCGATGGGCGGCCTTCGTTTTGGGTCGATATGACGGTTCGTATTGAACAGTTCTAGCCCTAGGCGATGCTATCGAGAATGCTGCGCATGATGGATACCAGGATGCTGCCCATAAAGGCCGATCCAAAGCCGGCAATGGAGATACCAGCGCCCAACAGATTGACCGACAGGTAGCTGGCCAGCTCGAGCATAAAGCTGTTGACTACGAGCTGAAAAATACCAAGCGTAATAATAGTGAGCGGCAGTGAGATGACCGTCAGGAACGGCTTGACGAGCGAATCGACGATGTTGAGGAACAGTCCCACAAAGGCGAAACAGACCCAGGCCTCGGCAAAACCGAAGGGTTGGATGCCGGGGACGAGGAACGTGGCGATCGCGATGGCGATCGAAGTAAAGAGCCAGTTAAGCATAAAGCGCATGGTAGGGGGTCCTTTCTTGCGCGGGGAGAGTTAGTGACGCGTGAAGCAGCTTGCCGTGGCGACTTGGACGGCTGCGCGAACGCGGGGCCTTGCCTGGATGCCCATTGTCGCAAATATTCGTGGAGCTTACGTGCGCATTCGATTTCAAAACGGCGTTCGTCCTGAAAAACGCGCCGCTGACAGAGAGTCTTGTCGCTTTAGTTTGGTGGTGTGCTACACTGCTACGGGCAAAAGCCACAGGCGTTGCCCTATTGCATAGAACGGGCGAACGATGCCCGATGTCAGTATCAACTTCGATGCCTTTTGGCGGGTTTGGCGGTGATCGATGAATATCGAGAACATGTTTGACAAGCCTGATGTCAAGCAGCTGGTCCACGCATTTAGCCTTTTGGACGACGAGAAGGATA
>JAUMNV010000154.1 GCA_031295725.1 Collinsella sp. | reverse complement strand
GCGTTAAAAAGGAAAGTGAGGACGCCAGTGTTTCAGATAGCCGATCTGCTCGCTATCGTTGCAGGCGCCATCGCGGGCGCAATTGCCTTCCTTCCCTTTGTCTTTACGCTCAAGCCGGTTCTTGACGATAAACAGAATGCGGACATGCTCAAGGGTATGGTGAGTCTCGCGGTCTCGGCAGTCGCCCTGCTCGTCTTTACCTTGGTTGTGTTTGTGTTGTTCGGAGAGGCATTTCGCATGTTCCTCCTGGGCGAGGCGATCGGCTTCGTGGCCTTTATGGCCGCCTGCGCGGTTCGCGTCGCCAAGGCGCTGCGAGATCCTCATGAGGTCGAAAGGTAAGTCGTGGAAATTTTTGAAAAGCTGCCTGATGAGATTAATCATCTGGTCAGCGAGTTCAGCTCCACCCCTGTCGTGGGCGATCTGAGCTGCGGCATCACGCAGTACTCGTTTTGGCTGATCGTCTCCACGATCGTGCTCCTGATCGTCCTGGCCGTGTTCAAGAAGAAGCAGACCCTGGTTCCCAAGGGCTTCTTCGTCAACGGTTTCGAGTACATCATCGAGTACGTCGAGAACGACATCGGCAAGGGCGTCGTGGGTGAGAACTGGAAGAAGCACTTCCCGTTCCTGTGCTCGCTTTTCCTGTTCATCCTGATCAACAACATGATCGGCCTGATCCCGGGAATGAAGCCCGGCACCGGCGCAATCGGCTCCACTGCCGCGCTCGCCATCTTCGCCTTCGTGTACTTCATCTACTACGGATGCAAGGCTCACGGCGTGATCGGCTACATCAAGAGCCTCGCTCCGCAGGGCGTGAGCTTCCCGATGAACGTGCTCGTGTGGGTCGTTGAGCTTTTCTCGACCTTCCTGCGCCTCATCACGCTCGCCGTCCGTCTGTTCTGCAACATGTTCGCAGGACACGTGGTCATGGGCTCGTTCGCCATCATGGCGAGCATGTTCATGCAGCCGCTGCTTCAGCAAGTTTCCGCGGCCCACGCCGTCGGCGCCCTGCCTTCGCTGGCCTGGCTTGCCATTCTCATCCTGATCTATGCGATCGAGCTTGTGGTCGGCGCCATCCAGGCTTACGTCTTCACGGTCCTTACCGCCGTGTATGTCTCCGAGGCAGAGGAGGTCGCGGAGGAGGAGTAGTCTTCCGTTCGCGCCTTAAAGGTAAGGCAATTCGTTAAACCGCCGGTGCCCGTACCCATGGAGCCCGGCAGTTATAAAAAGGTTATCCTGCGTGAAATAAGACACGCACGACAAAGGAGGAATCGTGGGAGTTATCGGTTACGGTCTCGGTGTTATCGGCGCTGGTCTTGCTATCGGCCTGTCTGCTCTGGGTGCTACGGGTGCTATGGCCCGTCAGCCTGAGGTCCAGGGCCGCGTGTTCACCGTCTTCATCATGGGCTCCGCTTTCGGCGAGGCTCTGGCTCTGATCGGCTTCGTTGTCGCGCTGATCGTTAAATAGCACGGAGCGTCAAGTATGAATCTTTCATCCCAGAAGAGCGCGATCGCACTCTCCGCGTCCGCGGCCGCGCTGCTCATGCCGGTTTCTGCGTTCGCCGAGGACGGCGCCGCCGGTGCGGACATCCTCATCCCTAAGATGGCGGAGTTCATCCCGGCGCTTATCGCCTTCCTGATTATCTGGATCGTGCTGGCCAAGGTCGCCCTGCCGGGCATCATGAAAACCATGGAGGAGCGCGGCAAGAAGATCGAGGAGAGCCTCGACGAGGCCGAGAAGACCAAGCAGGAGGCTATCGCCAAGCGCGCTGAGTCCGACTCGATCGTCACCGACGCCCGTCGTCAGGCTGCCGACATCGTTCTCGAGGCCCGTAAGGACGCCGAGTCCGAGCGTGCCCGTATCATCGAGGCTGCTCACAAGGAGGCCGAGGAGATCATCGCCAAGGCCCATACGACCGTCGAGGACGAGCGCAAGTCCATCTACGCCGGTGCCGCGAGCTCCATCGCCGACCTGTCCGTTGCCGTCGCCACCAAGATCGTGGGCGAGGCACTCGAGGACGATGCCGAGCAGAAGAAGCTCATCGAGCGCTACATCCAGGAAGCAGGTAGCCTGAATGCCGACTAGCCGCTATCAGGACAAGGTGCTCGAGACCTACGCGCGTTCCCTTTTGGAAGCCGCCAAGGCCGAGAACCATGTGTTCGAGGACCTCGAGATGATCGAGCGCTTGGCTTCAGCCAGCCCCGAGATCATCGCCGTGCTCGACACCATGTCCAAGCGCGACCAGCTCGACCTTCTTCCCAAGGTGGCAGCTGCCTTTAAGTATGTTGCCGAGGAAGACGAGGATGTAGTGGGCGTGACCGTCACCACGGCGATCCCGCTCGACGACGAGCTGCGTCAAACCATCACTAAGAAATGCGAGCAGGACTTCGGCCGCAAGGTATTCCTTATCGAGCAGGTCGACCCGTCTATCGTGGGCGGCCTGGTGCTCGAGGCCCGCGGCGAGCGTCGTGACATTTCCGTCAAGACGCAGCTGCGCATCGCGCAGGAGACCCTCGCAAACTCTGCTAATTCGTACGGAGGTGAAGCCTAATGTCCGAAACCCTCAATGCCCAGGATATCGCCAAGAAACTGCAGGAGCAGCTCACGAGCCTCTCCGCGACGGTCGATACGCATGAGGTTTCAACGGTCGACGAGGTAGGCGACGGCATCGCGCGCGTCTCCGGCCTCAAGAGCGCCATGGCAGGCGAGCTTCTGGAGTTCAAGAGCTCCGATACCGGTGAGACCGTCTTCGGCCTTGCCCAGAACCTTGACCGTGACGAGGTCGGCGCCGTTCTGTTCGGTGCCGTCGACTCCATCAAGGAAGGCGACGAGTGCCGCACCACTGGCCGCGTTATGGATATCCCCGTGAGCCGTGCCATGCTCGGCCGCGTCGTCAATCCGCTCGGCCAGCCCATCGACGGCCTGGGCGACATCGTCGCTACGCACCGTCGCCCCATCGAGTTCAAGGCTCCCGGCGTCATCGATCGTACCCCGGTGTGCGAGCCGGTTCAGACCGGTCTGCTCGCTATCGACTCCATGGTGCCTATTGGCCGCGGTCAGCGTGAGCTCATCATCGGTGACCGTAAGACCGGTAAGACCGCCATCGCCATCGACGCTATCCTCAACCAGCGCGGCAAGGGCATGGTCTGCATCTATGTCGCCATCGGCCAGAAGGCCTCCACGGTTGCCAACATCCGCGAGACCCTCGCTCAGCACGGTGCGCTCGACTACACCATCATCGTTTCGGCCACCGCTGCCGATTCCGCCCCTATGCAGTACATCGCGCCTATGGCCGGTGCCGCTATTGGCGAGTTCTTTATGTACAACGGCGAGGACGGCAAGCCCGCCAGCGAGACCAACCCCGGCGGCCACGTGCTCGTCATCTACGATGACCTGTCCAAGCAGGCTGTGGCCTACCGTCAGATGTCGCTGACGCTGCATCGTCCGCCCGGACGCGAGGCCTATCCTGGTGACATCTTCTACCTGCACTCTCGTCTGCTTGAGCGTGCCGTCAAGATGTCCAAGAAGAACGGTTACGGCTCCATGACGGCACTGCCGATCATCGAGACCCAGGACGGCGACGTCTCGGCCTACATTCCGACCAACGTCATTTCCATTACCGATGGTCAGATCTACCTGCAGTCCGAGCTCTTCTTCCAGGGTCAGCGCCCGGCAGTCGACGTGGGTATCTCCGTGTCCCGCGTCGGTGGCGATGCGCAGACCAAGGCCATGAAGCAGGTCGCCGGCAACCTCCGTCTGGACCTCGCTTCCTATCAGGAGCTCGCTGGCTTTACGCAGTTCGGCTCCGACCTCGACGAGGCTACTCAGAAGCAGCTGACCCACGGTGCTCGCATGACCGAGCTCCTGAAGCAGCCGCGTTACAAGCCGTTTGAGGTTGGCGAGCAGATCGTTACGCTGTTCGCTGGCAACGAGGGCTTCCTGGATGACCTGGAGATCGCCGACGTGCTGCCTTTCCGTGCCGAGCTCATCGAGTACATGGACAATGGCTTTGGTTCGCTGCTCGACAAGGTTCGCGCCAAGAAGATCGATGATGACACCAAGGCTGAGCTCTTGCGCGTCATCGGCGACTTCAAGCAGCAGTTCATGGCCAAGCACCATTCGGATGTTTCTGGATCAGAGGAGAACTAAGCCCCATGGCCAACCTTCGCGACATTAAGAAGCGAATCTCCTCGGTTACCACGACCAAGCAGATCACGCGCACGATGGAGATGGTCTCTACGGCCAAGATTCGTCGTGCCCTCGATCGCTCCAAGCAGGCCGAGCCCTATAAGGAGGCGCTGACCGACGTCATGTTGACGGTCGCCGGCGACGCCTCCTGTTCGGGCACCGATCCCATGCTGCAGAAGCATGAGAGCGTCAAGCATGGCCTGATTGTCGTTATTGCCTCGGACCGCGGCCTTGCCGGCGGTTTCAATACGACGGTGGAGCGCACGGCCGAAAAGCTCGCCGCTTCTTGGGCGAACGACGGCATCGAATGCGAGATCATCGCGTGCGGGCGTAAGCCGGCCACGTATTTCCGTGACCGCGCAAACGTTGTCATGCACTTTGAGGGCAACTCCTCTGAGCCCGATTTCAATCAGGCCCGCATGATCTCCTCTCATATCTGCGATGCGTATCGTGCCGGTGAGCTTGACCGTGTCGAGCTTGTCTACCACCACGCCAAGAACCGCGTGGATCAGGAGCTTCGCGTCGAGCATCTGTTGCCGCTCGACCCCGAGATGATCGCTATGGCCCACGGTCCGCGTAAGAACGAGACCGACGCCCCTAAGCGCATCTCGTCCACGTTCGAGTTCGTGCCCTCTCCCGAGCATGTTCTCGGCAAGCTTGTGCCGTCTTATATCCTGACGGTCATCTACCAGGCCCTGATCGATTCGGCGGCTGCCGAGCAGGGTGCACGCCGCAAGGCCATGCACTCCGCGACGGAAAACGCCACCGCGATCATCTCGACCCTTACCCGCACGTATAGTCGCGTGCGCCAGGCTTCGATCACGACCGAGATTAACGAGATCGTCGGCGGAGCCTCAGCATTGGAGGAACAGTAATGGCTAATAACACCGTAAAGCTTGCGGTCGAGGAAGCCACCAAGAAGACGACTGCCGGTGATGGTCGCATCGTGCGAATCATCGGCCCTGTCGTCGACGTCAAGTTTGACGGCGCGGTGCCCCCGATCTACAACGCGCTCACGGTCGAGGCCGAGACCCCGATCGGTCATCTGAGCACGATCCTCGAGGTCGAGAGCCAGCTTCCGGGCGGCGTCGTCCGCACGGTCGCCATGTCCTCGACCGACGGCCTGCAGCGCGGCCTCATCGCCACCGATACCGGTGAGCCCATGAAGATGCCCGTTGGTCCCAAGACGCTCGGCCGCATTTGGAACGTCATGGGCAAGCCCGTCGACGGCAAGCCCATGCCCGAGGTGGAGGAGTTCTACCCCATCCACCATGCAGCGCCCCGTTTCGACGAGCTCACCACCAAGACCGAGATCTTCGAGACCGGCATCAAAGCCGTTGACCTGCTCGAGCCCTACATCCGTGGCGGCAAGACGGGCCTGTTCGGCGGCGCCGGCGTCGGCAAGACCGTTCTGATCCAGGAGCTCATCAACAACCTCGCCCAGGAGCACGGCGGCACCTCGGTGTTCACCGGCGTCGGCGAGCGTACCCGCGAGGGCACCGACCTGTTCCTCGAGATGAGCGAGTCTGGCGTTATCGACAAGACCTGCTTGGTCTACGGTCAGATGAACGAGCCGCCCGGAGCGCGTCTGCGCATCGGTCTGGCCGGCCTTACCACCGCTGAGTATTTCCGTGATCGTGGCCAGGACGTTCTGCTGTTCATCGACAACATCTTCCGCTTCTCTCAGGCAGGTTCCGAGGTTTCCGCACTGCTGGGCCGTATGCCGTCCGCCGTTGGTTACCAGCCCACGCTGGCAACCGAGATGGGCGACCTCCAGGAGCGCATTACCTCGACCAAGACGGGCTCCATTACCTCCGTCCAGGCTGTCTACGTCCCCGCAGACGACCTGACCGACCCGGCGCCTGCCACGACGTTTACGCACCTCGATGCCACCACGGTTCTTTCGCGTAGCATTTCGTCGCTCGGCCTGTTCCCGGCTATCGACCCGCTTGCGTCTTCCTCCGACGCTCTCGATCCCTCGATCGTTGGCGAGGAGCACTACCGTGTCGCCGTCAAGGTCCAGGAGCTCCTGCAGGAGTACTCCGACCTTCAGGACATCATCGCCATTCTGGGTATGGACGAGCTGTCCGAGGAGCAGCGCCTTACGGTCAACCGTGCCCGTAAGATTCAGCAGTTCCTCTCGCAGTCCTTCCACGTCGCCGAGAAGTTCACCGGCAACCCCGGTGTCTACGTCCGCGTCGAGGATACCGTCCGCTCTTTCGCCGAGATTGTCGACGGCAAGGCCGATGACCTGCCTGAGCAGGCTTTCCGCTATGCTTCCACGATTGAGGACGTGCGCGAGCGCGCCCGCAAGATGGGGGAGAAGTAGGTTATGCGTATCCGCATCGTGTGCCCCGTGAGCTGCGCCTATGAGGGCGACGCTGCGTTTGTGTCGATTCCGTCCACGGATGGCGAGTTTGGCGTTCTGCCTGCTCACTCCAGCGAGATCTGCACGATCGACCGCGGTTACGTTCGCGTTTCCGATAAGGCCATGGGCACTGTCGACCACACGTTTGCCGTGGCCGGCGGCTATGCCCAGGTTGCGGACGATGTCGTGACCGTTCTCGCCGAGCGCGCTTGCGATTTGGCGACCGTCGATGCCGACAAGCTTAAAGCTGATATTCAAGGTTTTGAAGAGAAGCTGGGTAATTTGTCGGAGGATGATGCACGCCGCGCCTACCTCTATAATGAAATCGCATGGTGTAAGCTCAAGCTTGCCCAATAGTCAAACGATTTAGCGTTCGACCATTTGCGAACACATCATGCCCGGGATGGCCCAGCCACCCCGGGCATGCTTTTTGAAAGGGTAGACCTTGGATATTATCCGCGTTGAGGGTGGCCACGCCATCGGAGGCTCCGTGCCCGTTTCGGGCGCCAAGAACTCCGCGCTCAAACTCATGGCGGCAACGCTTCTGGCGCCGGGCAAGACGACGCTGCAGAACGTGCCCGATATTTCCGATGTCCACGTGATGGGCAAGGTGCTCAAAGGCATGGGCGCTACGATCGATGTTCTCGACGAGCACACGCTCGAGATTGATACCTCTCAGGTCGATTCATGGGAGGCCCCCTACGAGCTCGTTGCCAAGATGCGCGCTTCCACCGCCGTCATGGGACCCCTGCTGGGCCGCTTCCATCGCGCCAAAATTGCCATGCCGGGCGGCTGCAACCTGGGTGCTCGCAAGATCGATATGCACATTCTTGGTCTTGAGGCCCTGGGCGTTGAGTTCGATACCGCCCACGGTTACATCAACGCTAATGCGCCCCAAGGTCTGCGCGGTACCACCGTCACGCTCGAGTTCGCCAGCGTCGGTGCGACCGAGAACCTCATCATGGCCTCTGTGCGCGCACAGGGCACCACGGTTATCGATAATGCCGCCCGCGAGCCCGAGATCGTCGATCTCGCTAACATGCTCAACGAGATGGGCGCCAAGATTGTCGGCGCCGGTACGCCCGTCGTGACTATCGAAGGCGTGGAAGAGCTCCATCCCGTTACCCATCGCGTGGTGGGCGACCGCATCGAGGCCGGTACCTTTATCGTTGCCGGTGCGTTGATGGCCGACGATCGCGGTGTCGACGTCACGGGTTTTTGCCCCATTCACTTGGGCATGGTGCTCAAGAAGATGGAGCTCATGGGTATCGACTGCGAGCGCGTCGAAGATGGCGTCCATGTGAACCGTGCCGAGCGTATCAAGCCGGTCGACATCCAGACGCTTCCGTTCCCCGGTTTCCCGACCGACATGCAGGCGCAGATTATGGTGCTCTCCGCCCTTGCCGACGGCAGTTCCGTTATTACCGAAAACATCTTCGAGAATCGCTTTATGTTTGCCTCTGAGCTGGTGCGCATGGGTGCCGACATTCGTATCGAGAGCCATCATGCCATGATTCATGGCGTCAAGGGCTTCTCGGGTGCACAGGTTACCTCGCCCGATCTGCGTGGCGGAGCGGCCCTCGTCGTAGCGGGCTTGATCGCCGACGGGACGACCGAGGTTTCGGCCATCCATCACATCAAGCGCGGCTACGAGCAGTTTGTCGAAAAGCTGCAGGCACTCGGCGCGCATGTCGAGCATGCTACCGTCCCCGATCCCGTCATCTACTAATACAGGTTGCCTATGTTTAATAAAAAGCCCCTCGCGGATACCACCGCCCGAAGACCCTCAACTGGTGCGCAGGCCAAGATCTACAGTCGCGATAACGTGGCTCGCTATTCCGAGCGCGCTCGTCAACATCGTCGTAGCCACACGATTCGTCACGTCGCGCTCATTGTCGTGCTTGGCGTGCTGCTGAGTGCCACTACCGCTGCCGGCCTGTGGTTTGCCACCATTATGGGCAAGCTCGGCGATTCTAATGTCATTACCGACAATCTGCGTCGGGTTCTGGTTGACACCGATGAGGCAAAGGATCCGTTCTACGTGCTGCTTCTTGGCACCGACGGCCGTCCGGGCGAGGATACGTATCGTGCCGACTCGATTATCCTGGCACGCATCGACCCCACGCAAAAGCAGGCGACGCTCATTTCCGTTCCGCGCGACACCAAGGTCGAGTACAAGGGCGAGACCATGAAGATCAACGCCTGCCATACCGTTGGCGGCGCCGAGGCCATGGTCGAGGCGGTCAACGAGCTGTGCGGTGTTCAGATTTCCCACTATGCCGAGGTCAGCTTCGACGGTATGCAGGCGCTGATTGATTCGGTTGGCGGTATCGACATTAACGCAACCGATGATGTTGACGACCCCGATCACCTGGATATTAAGATTACCGCTGGTCAGCAGCATATGGACGGCGCCACCGCCCTTACCTATGCCCGCTGCCGCTACACCTATGCCGACGGCGACTACACGCGCATGCGCCACCAGCGTCAGGTGCTTGGCGCCCTTGCCAACCAGATTCTCAATAACTTCGATGCCACGAAGATCTTTGGCCTGGTTAATTCGCTGTCCGATATGCTCGTAACCGATATGAGCGTTCAGGATATCGTGGCTACGGTCAATGCCATGCGCGGTATGGATGTCGACGGTATCTACTCGGCCAACCTGCCCTCGTACGCCGACGACAGCACCATGATCGACGGAGTGAGCTACGTCTTTGTCTACGAGGACGAGCTCAAGGAAATGATGGAGCGCGTCGATGCCGGCAAGGATCCCAAGGGTCCCAACACCATGGGTCTTTCCGACGGTTCCAGCTCTACGATCGGCGACCTGAACAACAACACGTCTGACGACTACGCAAACGGTACCGCAACCTCATCGGTCAGCTCTGACGATTCCGATGACTCAAGCGATTCGAGCGATTCGGACTACTACGAAGAGCCCACCGGCGACGGTAACGGCTACGAGGCCAACTACTAAGTTACGGCGTTTTACCAAACGCCGTAACGGCTCGACGCTGCGCGCCGCCCAAGGCGACAATTTGTCATTCAAAAGGCAGGGCATGACCAGAAGGTCAATGCCCTGCCTTTTTCATGCCAACTTGTTCGCCTTGGACGTCGCTCGCTGACGTTGGCTCAACCTGCGGTGCTGACTACTCCCCTTGCACCAAAAACCGCCCCGTTCTCGGTTTTGAGGACGGGGCGGTTTTGCTTATCTAGATTGTTCGAGTTCCTTATGCAAAGCGGGCGACGAGCTCCTGGAGCACGTCGGTCATCTTGACGAGCGAACTGACCGGGACGAACTCGTTGACGCCGTGGTAGCAATAGCCGCCGGTGGAAAGGTTGGGGCAGGGCAGACCGCGGAACGACAGCTGGGCGCCGTCGGTGCCGCCGCGAATCGGCAGCACTTGGGGCTCAACGCCGCAGGCAAGGTAGGCTTCCTTGGCAACATCAATAAGCTCGGGATAGTCACGAACGATCTCGGCCATATTTCGATACTGCTGCTTAATCTCGACCGTCACGCGCTTCTCACCCAGACGCTGGTTGAGCATCGAGGCGGCGGCATCAATAAGGTCGAGTTTCTGCTGGAACTTGGCGGCGTCATGGTCGCGGACGATATAGCGCGCTGTGGCGTGATCGACGGTCGCAGATACACCCTCAAGGTGATAAAAGCCCTCGTAGCCTTCCGTATACTCCGGGCGCTGCACGTAGGGGAGCAACGCGTTGAAGTCACAGAACAGATTGCCTGCGTTGACCATACGGCCCTTAGCGTCGCCCGGGTGGATGGACTGGCCCTCAAAGCGGACGGTCGCCTCGGCGGCGTTAAAGCACTCCCACTCCAGCTCGCCGATGGGGCCGCCGTCGACCGTGTAGGCGTACTTGCAGCCAAAGGCATCGATATCCAACAGCTCGGCTCCGTGGCCGATCTCCTCGTCAGGGCAGAAGCAAATGCCGAGTGTGGGATGGGGCAGAGAAGGGTCCTGAGCGATACGCGCGACAAGCGACATGATCTCGGCGACGCCTGCCTTGTCGTCCGCGCCCAGCAGCGTGGTGCCATCGCTGCAGACCAGGTCCTCACCCGCGAGGTCATTCAGGGCGGGAAGCTTGGCGGTACTCATGGCAACGGGCTTACCGTCAACCGTGCCGCAGACCAGGTCGCCGCCTTCGTAGTGTACGATATGCGGCTTCACGCCGGCGCCCGGTGCAACTTCGGTGGTGTCGAGATGGGCGATCAGGCCCAGGGCGGGCTTGTCCTCAGCGCCCGCACTTGCGGGGATATGCGCGCAGACATAGGCGTGCTCGGTCACGTAGGCATCTTCCGCACCAAGCTCGCGCAGCTCTTCAGCCAGCACGTTGGCAAGGTCAAACTGAACGGCGCTCGAGGGTACCTGGTCGCAGTTTGCATCCTCGGACTGCGTGTTGATCTGGACGTAGCGCAAAAAGCGCTCGAGGACATCGGGGCTCGTGGTGGTGTTTTCCATAAAGACCGCTCCAATCTTGGTCGTCGTGTGCAACAAGAACTCTAGCACGGTATGCCACGGCATACCACGACGCTTGGATGGGGTAGAATCAGCCATTGAATGCAGAAGGGACGGAAGATCATGGATACGACAAATAGCTCGCGCGAACTACATCTGACGGTGGCGAACGAAGACTACTTGGAGTGCATGGTTCGCATTGAAAGCGAAGAGGGGGAAACCAACGGCGTGCGATCGGTCGACATCGCGCAGCGCCTTGGCGTCTCCAAGGCATCGGTCAATAAAGCGGTTTCGGCGCTCAAGGCATCCGAGCTTGTCGAGCAATCGCACTACGGCAAGGTGATCCTGACCGATCGCGGCCGCGAGGTTGGCACGGCTATCTGGTACCGTCATCGCCTCATCCGCACGTTTTTGGTTCAGGAGCTCGGTGTCGAATTTGAGCGAGCCGATTCCGAGGCCTGCATGATGGAGCATGCGCTATCCGAGGACACGATGAGCCGCTGGCTCGCCTATCTCGAAAAGCAGGGAATCAGCGTCGAGGAATAGCGGGATATATATGGATACGAGTTATTACAACCGCTTTGGTGCCGAGGAACTTACGCGCCGCTTGTCGAGCGAGACCTTGTTGGCGCAGGGCCCCATGGGCAGTGTTCTGTTGAGTGAGTACGATGCCGCCGACATTCCACCGGCGTTTTGGAATCTGGCAGAGCCGCAGACCGTTTCTCGTATCCATCGCTTGTATGTCGCCGCCGGCGCGCAGGTGCTCATTACCAACACCTTTCAGGCATCAAGCTATGCCCTCAAACACGACCAGATTGCGCCGTCCGTGGCGGAGGTCAATCGCGGGGCCGTCGACGATGCCCGCCAGGCGCACCCTCAGCTGCTGCTGGGCTCGATGGGCCCGATCGGTATTGAGTGGTTTGCCGAGGACTCTGCCGAGTATCGTGAAATCCGAGGCATTGCGCGCGAACAGGCGCACGCCTTGCTCAATGCCGGCGTTGACGGTCTGCTGATCGAGACGGTGACGTCTATCCGTAATTTGCAGCCCATGCTTGCCGGCGCTCGAGATGCCGCCGACGGCATGCCTGTTCTGGTGAGTTTTGTCGTTGACGATAAAGGCGACCTGTTGGGCGATGGCCTCAACATCGAGGCAGCCGTTTTGTACGCCGAAAAACACGGCGCAAACTCGGTTGGTGTTAATTGCTGTTCGCTTGCGGCCGCGAACGCGGCGGTGCCCAGGATGGTTGCATCGGCGACTACTCCCGTCACGGTGCGTCCCAACGTAGGCGATCCGGTCCAGACTCAGGATGGCCCCGTATGGCACGAGAACCCCGAAGCTTTCGCGCGCGCATGCATCGAATGGAGACATGCCGGCGCCGCAATGGTGGGCAGTTGTTGTGGAACCACGGCAATCACTACGGCAGCGATGGCCGAGGCGCTCGATATATAAAGGGCAAAACCGCTCCATACGGGGCGGTTTTTTTGCTTGCATGTCCTCGGCAGCATTTGCCCAAATGGTGAATGCTGGTGCCGGCAGGTTGCCGAGTGCGTGTTGCGGGTATACCTCACGCGTACCATGATCCAAACACTGTGAGGTGTCTGCGCGTGTGCGCGATAATTCATTTTGGAACTGACGGTTGGCGCGCTCGCGTCGATGAGGACTTCACTGCCGATAACGTTGCTCGTATCGCCGATGCCGTCGGCGAGTTGTGGCAAAAGACCAATCCGGGCAAAACGGTATATATAGGGTTCGACACCCGGCCCCTGGCGAGCGAGTTCGCTGAACTTGCGGCGGGCGTGCTAGCAGCGCACGGGCTGGACGCCGTGCTCGCTTCGCGACCTGTTCCGACCCCTGCCCTTACGTGGGCGGCGGCTTATGACGGTGAGGCGTGCGGCGCGCTCATGGTGACGGGGTCCCATCATCCGCAGGGTTATCTGTGCCTCAAGATTCGCATGGGTGACGGCTCAACCGCCAACCAGGATGTCATCGAAGAGCTCGAAGAGACCATGGCTCCCGAGCCAATGGGGATCGAGGGGCAATATCGCACCGCGGATATCATTCCTGACTATATGCAGGCGGTGGCATCGTTTGTCGATGCCGAAGCCATCCGCGCCGCGCACCTGCGCGTGGTTATCGATCCCATGGGCGGTGCAGCCCAGGGCTATCTAGCCGACTTGCTGCGCGAGCTTGGCGTCGAGGCGCACGAGATTCACGCCGGGCAGGCGTCTGACCAAGAAGATATCTGCCCCGACCCCGTTGAGCCGTGGGTGGACGCTTGCGAGCGCACGGTTATCGAGGACGGAGCTTGCGCTGGCCTGGTGACCGACGGCGACGCCGACCGTATCGGCGCGGTTGACGAGCGCGGCAGATATATACATCCGCATCAGATCATGGCGCTCGTTTTGGGCGACTTGGTTCAATTTCGTAATTTGGAGGAGCGCGTCGTCGTCAATCTTTCATGCTCGACGCTCGTGCGTCGCATTGCCGAGGCGCTTGGCTGCCGCGTGACCGTCAAACCAGTCGGTTTCAAATATATAGCGGCGGAGATGAAGAAGGGCGGCGTCCTCATGGGCGGCGAAGAAGCCGGTGGTATCGGCATCGCCGCGCATATGCCCGAGCGCGATGGAATCCTCGCCTGTCTGATTCTGTGTGAGCTTATGGCAAAGACGGACGCGCCTTTGGGCGTTCTGGTCGACCAACTCGAGGACAGTTTTGGTAAGACGAGTTACGGTCGACGCGATTTGCGCCTTGAGGCCGAAGATGCCGAAACGTTACGAACCCTGCTGCCGGGCGTAAACCCCAAGTCGATTTGTGGCAAGGTGCCGCAAAACGTTAGTCATATGGATGGCTTGCGTTTGGCATTCGAGGATGACACGTGGCTGCTGGTCCGTCCTAGCGGGACCGAACCAGTGGTGCGCGTCTACGCCGAGGGGTTCTCGGTGGAAGAACGCGATGAGTTGCTCGATGCTGGCTGTGCTTTAGCTAGGGGGACGTATCCGCTTTAACCATGAGACTGCCTTATATAAAGAGATGCTCGGCGAGCGGTAGTTAACGGCTGGCAAACGTTAGTCGAATCCCAGGATGTGTAGGAAATGTGTACGCCCAGATTCCCGCCCACGGGGCCCCTCCGGTCTGGCAATATATCTCCTTGCCGCGCGGCCCGGTGGAACCGGATGAGCCGCAAAGCGTGCACCTTGAGAACCGGATACTGCGAGGATGGACACACCAGATGTGTCGCATCCGGGCAGACATCGAACCATTT
>JAUMNV010000151.1 GCA_031295725.1 Collinsella sp. | reverse complement strand
GCTCATGCGCGGCATGTTCCACAACGTGGACGACACCGCCAAGGAGTACGGCGAGGAGGGCAACTTTGTCATGGGCGCCAATATCGCCGGCTTCCTGAAGGTCGCCGACGCCATGCTCGCCCAGGGCGTCTGCTAAATCTTTGCTTGACATAGCATGTGATGAGGCTCCCAGTCATCTTGGCTGGGAGCCTTTTTTGATCCGCATACGACGGAGGAAAACGGATCATTTTGTCCCGACACGAGCTGTGCGCTCACGTTTGGTACACTTAAAGGTACTGGACAAGTGGAGAGATGGGGGAGAACGTGCTCAAGTTCGGTACCTACGTCCGTGTTGGAAACGCGGCCGAAGCCTATGAGCTCTTACAGAAGAACCGCAACAACAAGATTGTGGGCGGCGGCATCTGGATGCGCCTGGGTTCGCGTCGAGTGGCGACGGCGATTGACCTTTCGGCCTGCGGGCTCGATCAAATCGAGGAGACCGAGACCGAGTTTCGCATCGGTGCCATGTGTACCCTGCGCCAGCTCGAGCGCCATGCCGAGCTCAACGCACTTGTCAACCATGTCTTTGAGTTCGCCGTCCACGATATCGTGGGCGTGCAGCTGCGTAACACCGCCACGGTGGGCGGCAGCATCTATGGTCGCTTTGGCTTCTCTGACGTGCTCTCGGCGTTCCTGGCGCTCGATTCGTATGTTGAGCTGACGGGCGCCGGCCGCGTGCCGCTCGCCGAGTTCGTCGACATGGGCTACGTGCGCGACGTTATTGAGCATGTCGTGGTCGTCAAGCACGATTACCGTGCGAGCTACGAGGCCGTGCGCAAGGCCGCGACGGACTTCCCCTCACTGAACGTCACCGCCGCCTGGTGGGACAACAGCTGGCATGTCACCGTGGGTGCCCGCCCGCTGCGCGCGACCCTGCTGCAGGGCGAGGTATGTGGCCTTACCGCCGAGCAGCCTTCCGAGGATGAGCTTCGCGCCCTGGCCGCATCCGTGCGTGCCCTGAGCTACGGCACCAACATGTGGGGCTCGGCTGACTACCGCCGCCGCATCTCTGCCCCGCTCGCCATCCAGGCTGTGCGCCGCGCCGCCGGCATCGAGCTTTCGGCCGCGCTTGCCCGCGAGCTCGAGACCGTGCAGACACCTAAGTTTGCCACGGACGAGTATTCCTGCCGCCGCGTGCCCGGCGTCGATTCTAGCGAGGTGCGCTAATGGCTGCCAAACTCATCGATCTCTCCTTTACGCTCAACGGCCGCAAGGTCAAGGTTCAGATTGCCCCCGACACCATGCTCTTTGCGCTGTTGCGCGAGCAGGGCTGCGCGTCGGTGCGCTGCGCCTGCGAGACCACCAACTGCGGCCTGTGCACGGTGTGGCTCGACGGCGATCCGGTGTTGAGCTGCTCGGTTCCCGCCGCCCGCGTCGAGGGCCGCTCCATCACCACGCTCGAGGGCCTCAAGGCCGAGTCCGAGGCGCTCGCCCGTGCGATGGCTGCCGAAGGTGCCGAGCAGTGCGGTTTTTGCGCCCCCGGCCTCATCATGAACGTTCTGGCGCTTGCCCGCGCCGCCAAGGAGGACCCGAGCCTCGTCGCCACGCGCGAGGAGCTCTCACGCCAGCTCGCCGGCAACCTCTGCCGCTGCAGCGGCTACGAGAGCCAGCTGCGCGCCATCGTTCGCTTCCTCAACGAGTCCGGTGTGCAGGTGGGATTTGAGATGCCCGAGCTGCCCGTCAACGACACGAGCTCCGACGGTGTCGCGTACAAGCAGATTACCCACAAGCAGCCCAAGAAGGATTCGAAGGCGCTGCTCGAGGGCCGTCCCGTCTACACGGGCGACCTGGTGCCCGCCGGCGCCCTGATTGTCAAGCTCAAGCGCAGCCCGTATGCGCGCGCCAAGATCCGCTCCATCGATACATCGCGCGCCCTGAAGGTGCCCGGCGTGGTGGGCGTCTACACCTACGAGGACGTGCCCAAGCGCCGCTTTACCATCGCCGGCCAGAGCTATCCGCAACCGAGTCCCTACGACCGCCTGATCCTCGAGAACCTCGTCCGTTACCAAAACGAAGAGGTGGCGATCGTCGCCGCCGAGACCGAGGAGGCCGCCGACAAGGCGCTCAAGCTCATCAAGGTCGACTACGAGGTGCTCGAGCCCCTGCTCGACTTTACCCAGGCGCTCGATAACGACATCGTGGTCCACCCCGAGGGCGACGTGACCTTTATGTTCCCGCAGGGCGGCGACGTTGCTCGCAACCTGGTGTGCAGCGGTACCAGCGATTTTGGCGACCTCGACGAGGCATTCGCCCAGAGCGACATCGTCTTTGAGCGCACCTACACGAGCCAGGCCACGCAGACCGCGCCCATGGAGACCTTCCGCGCCTTCGCGACGACCGATGCGTTCGGCCGCATCTCGGTGACCACCTCGACGCAGGTGCCCTTCCACGTGCGCCGCATGGTCGCGCAGTCGCTCGACATTCCGCAGTCACAGGTGCAGGTCATTAAGCCGCGCATCGGTGGCGGCTTTGGCTCCAAGCAGACGGGCTGCTGCGAGATCTTCGTGGCGTTCGTGACGCAGCAGACCGGCCGTCCGAGCTATTGCTGCTACACCCGCGAGGAGACCATCACTGCGGGCAACTCGCGCCACCAGATGCAGATGACCGTTAAGCTGGGCGCCATGAACGACGGCACCATCACGGCCATCGACCTGCATACGCTGTCCAACGCCGGTGCTTATGGCGAGCACGCTACCACGACGATCGGCCTTTCGGGCCACAAGAGCCTGCCCATCTACAACCACGTGAAGGCGAGCCGCTTTAGCTGGGACGCCGTCTACACCAATACCAACCGTGGCGGCGCGTATCGCGGCTACGGCGCCACCCAGGGCCAGTTTGCCGTGGAGAGCGCCGTCAACGAGCTCGCCGACATGCTGCACATGGACCCTGCCGACCTGCGCCTTAAGAACATCGTGCGCGAGGGCGAGGTCATGCCGCAGTACTACAACGAGAAGCTCAACGCCTGCGCGCTCGACCGCTGCCTGCTGCGCGCGATGGACATGATCGGCTGGCGCGACAAGCCGCTGGCCGTCGACCTGGGCGACCGCGTGCGTGCTCTGGGCTGTGCGCTCACCATGCAGGGCTCGGGCATTTCCAACGTGGACATCGCCGGCATCGACATGCGCCTGGAAGAGGACGGCTTCATTACCATCGGTACCGGCGCCACCGATAACGGCATGGGCGTCGACACGATCCTGGCGCAGATTGCCGCCGAGGAGCTGGGCGTGGAGAGCTCGCTTATCGTGGTGCGCGGCGTGGACACCGATGTGTCGCCGTTCGACGCCGGTTCGTACGCGAGCTCGGGCACGTACGTGACGGGCCTGGCAGCCAAGAACGCCGCGACTGAGCTGCGCGAGAAGATCTGCGCCAAGGCCGCCCAGATGTGGGACGTGGACGTCGCCGATGTGGTCTTTGATGGTCAGTATGTGCGCCTGTCCGACGAGCGTGCCGCGCGCGAGCAGAACCGCTACCTCACGCTGCGCGACTTTGCCAACCTGTGCGTCAAGAACATCGCGGGCGGTGACGCGCTCACCTCGCATGCCTCTGCCTGCCTGCCCGTTTCGCCTCCGCCGTTTATGGCCGGCATTGCCGAGGTCGAGGTCGATAAGGCCACCGGCAAGGTGACCGTGGTGGACTACGCGGCGGCTGTGGACTGCGGCACCGTTATTAACGAGGCGCTCGCGCGCGTCCAGGCCGAGGGCGGCATTGCCCAGGGTATAGGCCATGCGCTCTACGAGATCGTCGAGCACGACGACCGCGGTCGCCTGCGCACCGGCAACTTTATGAGCTACAAGCTACCCACGCGCCTGGATATCGGCAGCATTCGCGTGGCCTTTGAGCCGAGCTACGAGCCGACGGGCCCGTTTGGCGCCAAGTCGATCGGCGAGGTCGTCATCAACACGCCGCTCGCCGCCGTTGCCTCGGCCGTGGCACACGCTACCGGACATCAGGTTCGCTCGCTGCCGATCACGCCCGAGAAGGCCCTGCTGGGGGAGTAGCGGGTCAGCGAACAAGTCGTAATGGGCGGGGCGGGGCAACTCGTCCCGCCTTTTGCACTCGTGGTGAGGTCGTGAGCTTGTAAAAGGTGTGCGTGCGCTTGCCGTTCGTATCTGCTATCATTCCTAATCTGTGCGCTCATGCGGGCGTGGCGGAATTGGTAGACGCGCCAGATTTAGGTTCTGGTGGGATTCCCGTGAAGGTTCGAGTCCTTTCGCCCGCACCAACGCATCTGCGTCGGCTTCGGCCGTCGCGACTCTTTGTTGCATAAAGGTACCAGCACCTCAGATAAGCTGGGCAGTATGAGGAGGAACGTGTTGAACATCACCGCTTCTGACGTCAGGGACGCCAAGCTCACCGCTACGGTCACCATCCCGGCCGCCGACGTCGACGCCGCGATCAAGAAGGCCTACAAGGACACCGCCAAGAAGTACCGCTTCCCGGGCTTCCGTGCCGGCAAGGCTCCCCGTCCGGTCATCGATTCCGCTCTTGGCGCCGAGGCTACCCTCGCTCAGGCCACCAACGACCTGATCGCCGCCAACGAGCCCGCCGTCCTCAACGAGCTGGACATCGTCCCCACCAAGAGCGGTGACTACAAGGAGCTCGACCTCGCCAAGGATCACGAGGACTACACCTACACCGTCGAGTTCTCCCTGCGTCCCGCCGCTGAGCTCTCCTCCTTCGACGCTGTCGAGATCGAGATGCCCCCTGCGGAGGTCACCGAGTCCGAGATCAACAACCAGGTCGAGATGCTCCTCAACTACCGTGCCACCTTCGAGGACGTCGAGGGCCGCGCTGTCGAGTCCGAGGACTACGTTACCGTCGACCTCAAGGCCGTCGAGAACGCCGACAACTTTGCCGCCGAGGGCCGTATGCTCATCGCCGGTAGCGACAGCAACCCCGCCGAGTTCAACGAGGCTCTGATCGGCGCCAACGTTGACGACGTCAAGTCCGTCACCTGGACCGACGAGGCCGAGGAGGGCGAGGAGGCCGAGACCCACACCGTCGAGGTCACCGTCAAGGGCATCAAGGTCCGCAACACCCCCGAGCTCACCGACGAGCTCGTCAAGTCTGACTTTGGCTTCGACAGCATCGACGCTATGCGCGACGCCATCAAGATCGAGATCGAGCAGGACAAGGCTTCCCGCCTCCCGGCCGAGAAGGAGAACCGTTGCGTCTCCGCTCTCGCCGAGCGTCTGCAGCTCGACGAGATGGACGCCGACTACGAGCAGTCCGTCTTTGAGGAGCTTGGCCAGAACTTCCTGTCCAACCTCGCTGCCCGCGGCATGACGCTGGACACCTGGCTGCCCGCTTCCGGCCTGACCATGGAGCAGTTCATCGGCGACCTGCACAAGCAGGCCAACGACGTTGCCCGTGAGTCCCTGGCTCTCGACGCCCTCGCTCGTGAGCTCAAGATTGAGGTCACCGAGGATGATATCAACGCCGAGTTCGAGAAGGCCGGCGTCAAGGACGTCGAGGCTTCAAAGGCCGAGTTCATCGCCGATGGCCGCATGCCTGCCGTCCGCGAGTCCATCCGTCGCTCCAAGGCCGTCGACCACCTGGTCGAGAACGCCAAGGTGACCGAGGTCGACGAGACCGCCAAGGACGCCGAGTAATTCTCGCCACCTTGCCCGCGAGCGCATGCGTGCGCCCGTGATGGGGTAAAGTTATACACCGGTTATCCGGTAGCTTCGTACGGTGCCAGCCAATGCATAGCATGCGGGCACCGTACGTTTATCTAGAACCAATTTGGTCCGCAAGAGAGAAATGGAGATGCGTATGATCGCTAAGTTCGATTCCGCCCTCGTGCCATACGTTATCGAGCAGACGCCGCGCGGCGAGCGCAGCTACGATATCTATTCGCGCCTGCTCAACGACCGCATCATCTTCTTGGGCGAGGAG
>JAUMNV010000045.1 GCA_031295725.1 Collinsella sp. | reverse complement strand
GATTCCGCGCATGATCGCCGGTCAGCTGGTTCCCATCACGGCCTATATCGTCATGGCCATCTCCCTTAACCTCGTCGTCGGCATCGCGGGCGACTTGTCGCTGGGCCACGCGGGCTTTATGAGCGTCGGCGCCTATACGGGAATCGTTACCGCGGTCGCCCTCGAGAGCGCCGTTCCTTCCGATCCAATACGTCTTGTCATCAGCATCGTGGTCGGCGCCATCGCTGCCGCCATCCTGGGCTTCTTGATCGGTATCCCGGTCCTTCGCCTGAGCGGCGATTACCTGGCTATCGTGACGTTGGCCTTTGGCGAAATCATCAAAGAGATCGTCACTTGCCTTATCGTGGGCGGCGACTCCCGCGGCCTGCACGTGATCTTTAACATCACGGGCAACTCTACGATCGATGACCTGCACCTGCTCGAGGACGGCACCGCCATCATCAAGGGCGCCCAGGGCGCATCGGGCGTGTCGACCTATTCGACCTTCCTCGCCGGTGCCATCCTGGTCATGGTCGCACTCGTGATCGTGCTCAACCTGGTTCGCAGCCGTACCGGCCGTGCCATCATGGCCGTGCGCGATAACAAGATTGCTGCCGAGTCCGTAGGCATCTCCGTCACCGAGTACCGCATGATCGCCTTCGTGGTTTCCGCTGCCCTCGCCGGTGCTGCCGGAGCTCTCTTCGGCGGTAACTTCTCGCAGCTCTCCGCCACCAAGTTCGACTTCAATACCTCCATTCTCATTCTGGTGTTCGTGGTCCTGGGCGGCCTGGGCAATATGCGCGGCTCCGTTATCGCCGCGGCGCTGCTCACGGTGCTCCCCGAGCTGCTCCGTCAGTTCTCGGATTACCGCATGCTCATCTACGCCATCGTGTTGATTCTGGTCATGATCTTTACCAACAACCCGCAGCTCAAGGCATTCTTCGGTCGCGTTAAGGACCGCTTTGCTTCCAAGAAGGAGGTGGCAGCCGATGCCCAGTAAGTTTGAGTTCAACAAGGGCAAGATGGTCCCGTATCCTTCTGGCGCCATCGTTCCCGACCGCGATCTGGGCGAGCGCCCGGCACTCGAGTGCATTCACCTGGGCATTGAGTTCGGCGGCCTTAAGGCGGTCGACGACTTTAGCCTAACTATCGGCAAGACCGAGATCGCCGGTCTCATCGGCCCCAACGGTGCCGGCAAGACTACGGTCTTCAACCTGCTCACCAAGGTGTACCAGCCCACGCACGGCACTATCCTGCTCGACGGTGAGGATACCTCGGGCAAGTCGGTCTATCAGGTCAACCGTATGGGCATCGCCCGTACCTTCCAGAACATTCGCCTGTTCAACACCATGACGGTGGAGGATAACGTTAAGGTCGGCCTGCACAACCAGGAGCGCTACTCCGGCTTTGAGGGCGTGCTGCGCCTGCCGACGTATTGGAAGCACGAGAAGGCCGCGCACGAGCGCGCCATGGAGCTGCTGTCCATCTTTGATATGGAGCATCTGGCAAACGAGCAGGCCGGATCGCTGCCTTACGGCGCTCAGCGTCGTCTGGAGATCGTTCGCGCGCTTGCCACCAACCCCAAGCTACTGCTGCTCGACGAGCCTGCCGCCGGCATGAACCCGTCCGAGACCGCCGAGCTCATGGAGAACATCGTCAAGATTCGCGACACCTTTGGCATTGCCATCATGCTTATCGAGCATGATATGTCGCTCGTCATGAATATTTGCGAGGGCATCTGCGTGCTCAACTTTGGTAAGGTCATCGCCAAGGGCACGGCCGAGGAGATCCAGAACAACGACGCTGTTATCGAGGCGTATCTGGGCAAGCAGGATAAGGGGGAGAACTAAATGGCAGAGCCGATGCTTTCCGTCTACAACATCAACGTCTGGTACGGCGCCATCCACGCCATCAAAGACATCTCCTTTAACGTCAACGAGGGTGAGATCGTGGCCTTGATTGGCGCCAACGGTGCCGGTAAGTCCACGACGCTTAAAACCGTTTCGGGCCTGCTGCGTTCCAAGACCGGCTCCATCAAATTTATGGGCGAGGACATTACCCATACGCCTGCCGACAAGCTGGTGGGCAAGGGCCTGGCTCAGGTCCCCGAGGGCCGTCGCGCCTTTTTGCAGATGACGGTCGAGGAGAACCTGGAGATGGGCGCCTACACGCAGCCCAAGTCCACGGTGGCTCCGGGCCTGGAGCGCGTCTATGAGCAGTTCCCGCGCCTGAAGGAGCGCCGTCGCCAGGTCGCCGGCACCCTTTCGGGCGGCGAGCAGCAGATGCTCGTTATGGGCCGCGCCCTTATGAGCAACCCCAAGCTGCTCATGCTCGATGAGCCCTCCATGGGTCTGGCGCCGATTCTGATTGAGCAGATCTTCCAAATTGTTGAGGACCTGCACAAGGCCGGCACCACGGTGCTTCTGGTCGAGCAGAACGCGCAGATGGCGCTCTCGATCGCCACGCGCGGCTACGTGCTCGAGACCGGCAAGATCACCATGACTGGCACGGGCCAAGAGCTGCTGCACGACGATAACGTCCGCAAAGCTTATCTTGGTGGTTAATCCATTCAACAAAGGGGCGCTGACTATCCCGGTCAGCGCCCCTTTTTAAGTTGCGGTGAAATAGGGACTAAATAGGGGTTCTAGACGCCAAAACAGTCCCTATTCCACCGCAACTTCATTGGGGCGTGCGACAATGCCCGTCCCAAATTAGCAACCCTGCACCAAGCCAAGGCCCCGTTCCGGAATGTGCCGGAACGGGGCCTTGGCGGTTGGGGTCTACTGAGTTTTGTTCGCTAGTCTACCTTTTGTCCGCACGTGGGGCAGAACTGGGCTTCGGGTACGAGCGGGGTTCCGCAGTGACGGCAGAAGCGGGCAGGCTCGGCCGAAGCTGCTTGCATAGCCGGTGCTGTGGGCGCTACGGCGTTCTGCTGGGCGCGCTTCTGACGACGACGCTGCTTGCGCTGAGGCTTGGGCACTGCGGGTGTCGCACCGTTCGTGGTCTTTGCGCGCTTCTTACGGATGCAAAGGATAACGATCGCGCCACCGATGATGAGGACGATCGCCACGCCACCGCCAATAACAAACGACAGGTGAGTCTGGACAAAGTAGAGAACATCCTCGGGTACCGAATGAGGAATGTTCGACTTATAGATACTCACATGGATCGTGGCAGGGTCTTCATCATCGTCGTAAGTTGCCAAGATCTCGCGATCGCCTTTCATGAACGAAAGGTCGCACCAATGAGAATTAAACTCGCTCTTGGCCCCAGTTTTTGCGTCAACTAGGCAAGCGGAGGATTTGTCATCGTTTGAGTAATTCCCAAGTAAGACGCCGCCATCATGCGAAATATCGCAGATGAAGCCATCGCCAAAGGGGAAGGCAATCGAGCTGATAGTGTTCCCATTTTGCAAATCGATGACGCCGAGGCTCGTATCTTGCTCGTCCAGGTAGTTATCATCGTCATCCTCTTCAGAAAGATCACTTGAGCTATTGCTAATATAAACGGGGTAGTAATCGCATGATCCGTGATCATATAGAGAAAAAGCGTGATCCTCATCATCGGATATGGTGCTCAGGTTGGCGTCGCGGTCGGCTTTAATCAAAAAAGACTCACCTTGAAGAATAAAGCCTTCTGAGTCCGGGAGTGGGGTTGTTGAGCTTATTTCGATGCTGTCTGTTACTTTATTTACATGAGTAGTGTTTGATTTGGTCGAGCCGGTTTTTGTGTCGAACACTTTCAGAGTGACGGTGGATTTATCCGCGTTGGTCGTCACGACGTAAAAACAGTCTCCATCTTTCGAAAGCATTATCCGCGACCAATCGCTTTCTTTGGGGTAGCCCTGCATCTTGTTATCAGTCTTAAGATCATAAAGTGCGTACGAATAGTTATCATCGGAATCGTGCTGTATAACACATGCTGTTTCTCCGTTTTCGCTAATCAGAGCAAAGTCCTGAGTGTATTGTCCTGGTTCAAGCGAATGGACTGAACGACTTTGCTTTACAGGAGAAAAGATGACCAGGTCGGAGCCTTCTATCCAAGACAGCTGGCCATTCCACGATACTCTCGTCGAATTGAGGCTTTTCTTTGGGATGTCAACGGGGGTTGTGCTGCCGTCGTCCAAATTGATGAGGGATATTTTCAGGTTGTTTTCGTCATCGCCGTCAAACAGGTACTGATACCCTGAATCTAAATCATAGTTGATGACATACGAGTTTTCGCTGCTGGTCTTAAAACTGTATGACTTCTCGAGCTCGGGGGTCGGTACGCTGCCGCCGGCTAATGCTGTGGGAGGGGCTGCGAGCGGAGACAGGGCCGCGATCAGGCCGATGGCGACTGCTGCGATCCTTCCGCCCTTTTGGATGCTCTTAAACATGGCAATCCTTTCCTCTGGATACGAATGCGATACTGCCATGGTTAATCGGGATTCCGAAGTCTTGTTGCGCAACATTCACCATCGGCAACATTTTTCGGCCAGCAGTGCCGTCCCCAAGAGATCATTCTGAGTTGCGGTGAAATAGGGACTAAATGGCGGCTCTAGACGCCAAAACAGTCCCTATTCCACCGCAACTTCATGGGGATGTGTGACAATGCCCGTCGGAAAACATCTGCTGTCTTTGGGGGCCTATCTATGCTGTACGAGTTTTGTGCCGAGAACTTTGAGCGAGTGCCGGCGGCCATCGAGACCGGTGCGGGGCGCATTGAGCTGTGTGACAACCTCGCCGTCGGTGGCACCACGCCTTCCGCCGGCGTTATTAGCGCTACAGTCAGCTACGCTCACGAGCATGCCGCGCGAGTGATGTGCATGATTCGTCCGCGCGGTGGCGACTTTCATTACAACCAGGACGAGCTGCGCATGATGGAGATGGACCTGGGCCTTGCTGTGAGTGCCGGCGTTGACGGCCTGGTCTTTGGCTGCTGTAAGCCCTGTGCCGGCGGCTGGGCGCTCGACGAGTTCACCCTCGGCGCCCTCGTTATGGCTACGGGCTGCGCGACCGAGGAGTGCAAGCGCGAGTCCCTTGACATCACCTTCCACATGGCATTTGACCAGCTCTCGCCCGAGGCTCAGCTCGATGCGATTGATACGCTCGCCGACTGCGGCGTCACGCGCATTCTGACGCACGGTGGTGCTGCCGGTACGCCGATCGAGGACAACTTCGAAAACCTGGCCCGCTTGATCGAGTATTCGGGCGACCGCTTGACCATCCTTCCCGGCGGCGGCATTTCCACGGTCAACCGCGATACCGTGGCGGCGGCACTGGGCGTCTCCGAGCTCCATGGCACCAAGATTGTGCCGCTGGAGGTGTAGCCCGTGGCACTTGTATTCGATGTCCAGCAGGCGAGCGGTAAGCCCGACGATAATCGTCGCCCTGGCACCGCGTGTCCCTTTTGCGACACGGAGGGGCTTGCCAACATCATCCAGCGCGATGGTGACTGCATCTGGCTCGAGAATAAGTTCAAGACATTGCGGGCCACACGTCAGACCGTATTGATCGAGTCTGCCAATCACGACGCCGACCTGGTGACCTATGAACCGGATGAGCTGCATCATGTGATGCGGTTTGCCCTGGGCTGTTGGCAGCAGATGATCGATTCCCAACAGTAC
>JAUMNV010000070.1 GCA_031295725.1 Collinsella sp. | reverse complement strand
GCTGCGGGTTACTTGTCGGTGCCCAGCTTGTGCGGCTTGAAGGCAAGCGCATTGACGAGTGCGTCGGTGGCAGACTTGACGGCTGCCGGCTGCGGATCGTTGACGTGATCCTCGGGATGCACGGGCAGGTCCTTCTTGACGGCATCGTGGATCAAGTCGAGGTACTCAGTCACGCCAGTGGTCGATAGATGCGTGCCATCGCCATCGAACAGGTCGTTGCGGTTGGCACTGTATCCGTACCAGTCGATAACGCGTACGTTCTTGTAGCGCGTAGCGGCGTTGGCGATGGCCTGGTTGGTAGAGCCAACCCACGGCTGCGGGCTGCGCGTGTTCACAAACACCACAATACGCTTATCTCCTGCATCGGCCATGATGGCGTCGATTTGGTCGTCGGTTACCAAGCCGTTGGTGCCCAGCGCAAAGACCACGATCTTGCCGGCAAGGTTCTGCTGGATATAGCCCTCAAATGTCGCGCGGCCCGCATCAAACTGGCGGCCCTTTTCGGCATCGATATGGCTGTGCGGGAACACGCCGTCAAAGGTGTCTACGGCACGCAGCGACACGGAGTCGCCGATCATAAGCAGATCGTAGGAGCCATCGGGGAAGCCGTCGTTGTCCTTGTCGGTGTCGTCGGCCGCCTGCTGGTCGGTGGGCGCGGTGTTCTTGGCTTCCTTGTTCAGAACTTCGGCGCCCTCGCCGCTCAGCGCAGACGTCTCGGGCACAAAGATCAGGCCGCCCAGTGCAACGACCAACACGACAGCGCAGGCTGCGCAGACAGGGATGTGCGTGCGTGCCCAGTTGGCGGGCGTGGTGGTGCCATCGCGGAATTCGGCGACGGTGCGCCCAAAGGCGCCCTTCCTAAACGGAGTCTCGATAAAGCGATAGCAGCACTCTGCCACGGCGACCACCAACAACACCTGCAAAATGTACTGCCACCACGGCGTATCGTTGATGTTGGCGACCGGGTTCATGAGGAGCAGCAGCGGATAGTGCCACAGGTAGATGCTGTAGGAGCGCTTGCCAACCCACACGAGTGGCTCGGCGGACAGCGCGCGGGCAACCATTCCCTGGGGCTGCACGCAGGCCGCGATGACCATGAGCGTGAGGATCGAGCACAGCAGCGTGCCTCCGCGATACTGGAAGGCGGTGTAGCCGTTGGTGAGCGCGACCATGGCGGCAAGGCCAACCAGACCCACGACGCCCAACACATCGATGGATGCGGGCGAGGACCAAAAACGCACGAGGGCGCTCGGCTGTGCCGGGGCGGTCTCGGCTGCTTCGTCGGCCTTCTCGCCAGGTTTGCCCTCGGCGTTCTTGCCGTGCTTGGCGGCGCCAGTCAGGCGATTGAGCCCCAAACGATGAGCGAGACGCACCGGCGCCAGGTCGCGATCGGGGATAAAGGCCATCCAGGCACCCAGCAGCAGCGAGAACACGCGGGTGTCGGTGCCGTAGTACACGCGGCTGGGGTCGGCGGCAGGGTTGTAAAGCACCATCATGGCTAGGGCAGATACCGCGGCAAGGCCCAGAACCACGCGGCGCGTGTTGGGCTTGCTCACATGCATGGATACCATGGCAAACAGCAGCGGCGGCCAAATCAGGTAGAACTGTTCCTCGATGGCAAGCGACCAAAAGTGCGTGAGCGGTGAGGGGTCGCCCAGAGCATTGAAGTACGAGACGTTTTGAGCAATCTGCCACCAGTTGTTAAAGAACAGCAGCGACG
Source organism: Collinsella sp. (assembly GCA_031295725.1). Classification (GTDB taxonomy): domain Bacteria; phylum Actinomycetota; class Coriobacteriia; order Coriobacteriales; family Coriobacteriaceae; genus Collinsella. The sequence goes on along the minus strand of JAUMNV010000070.1, from coordinate 6,791 downwards.
GCAAGATGTCGGGGCGCATCTTGGTGAGCATCACGTGGTTGAAGACGGTGCACAGCGCGCAGGTCACCACCACGACGGTTACCACGGCGGGGACCAGGCGACGGATGCGGCGAATCCAGAAGCTCTTGAGGTCGATGCGGCCGGTCTTAGCGACTTCGTTGAGCAGCAAGCGCGTGATCAGATAGCCCGAAAGCACAAAGAAGATCGTGACGCCGAGCAGACCGCCCTGCGCCCACGTGAGGTTAAGGTGATAGAGCACCACCGCGACGACGGCGAGCGTACGCAGGCCGTCAAGGGCAGGGATGTAGCGGGATTTGGGGCGAGCAGGCGTCTGCTCCACGGCGGGAGTGTTGGCGCGGCCCGCGTTGTTGGCAGAAGCACGATGGGGGCTCACGGTGCGTCGCGGTTCGTTGGCACGGCGTTCGCCCTTCACGCGTTCGTGCGGTGCCGGCTCGTTGCCCGTGCGGCGTCGACCGCGCGAGCCCGATTGCGAGAGTTGTTCCATAAAACATCATCCAATGACGAGAATAATCAGCACGCCTTCATTGTAGCTGCCTGCTCCTGTGAATGCTTGCTGCTGGCGCAAGCTCAAGCGCGCGTCCACATCAAAGTGAACTAAAGTTATAGGGGGTGCGAGAGTGCACGATCGACGGCTGGCGGTGGGCATAAGGCCCGCAGATGAGGAGGTTTCCATGGCAGATCGCGGCATCGTTGCGGTGTTCGGCAGCATGAACATGGACCTTTCGGTGGCGTGCGAGCGCATACCGCGTGCGGGCGAGACCGTCGGCGGCAGCGGGTTTATCACCAACGCCGGCGGCAAGGGCGCCAATCAGGCTGTAGCTGCCGCGCGTATGGGCGCTTGCACGCACATGATCGGCGCGGTCGGTCGCGACGCGTTCGGCGCGTCGCTCGTGGCGGGGCTCCAAGACGCCGGCGTGGACTGTGACTTTGTAGTGCATCGCGATGATGTGGAGACGGGAACGGCGACCATCATTCGCTGCGAGGGAGACAACCGCATCGTGCTGTCGCCGGGCGCCAACCATGCGCTTGCGGGCGAGGACGTTGCCCGCGCGCTGAGGCGTCTGGTGGCCGATGAACTCGATAGTGACGCCAGCGAGATTGCCCCGGCTGCCGGAAGCGTCTTTATCGCCCAGGGCGAATGTGACCTTGCGGCGACGGCCGAGGCGCTTGTTTGCGCTCACGGGCTGGGGTTCTATACGGTCTTTAATCCAGCGCCTGCCTGTGAGCTGCCTGCGGAGGCCTGGCCTGCGGTCGACCTGGTCTGTCCCAACGAGACCGAGTGCCAGGTTCTGACGGGCATTCTGCCCACGGATGATGTGAGTTGCATCGCCGCGCTCAAAGCGCTGCTCGACAAGGGCGCCGGAGCTGCGGTCATCACGTTGGGCGGCGCCGGGTCGGTTACGCTCGGCGATGACGGCGAGCTGCTGCGCATGCCGGCACTTTCGAGTACGGTAGTCGATACCACGGCCGCCGGCGATACGTTTATCGGCGCGTTGGCGGCGGCTCGCCTAGAGGGCTTGCCGCTCTTTGAGTGCATGGCTGCGGGTGCTCGCGCCTCGGCAGTGACGGTGTTGCGCCTGGGCGCTCAGCAATCGATTCCCACGAGCGCCGAAGTTGAACATTGGTTTAGTTAAACGATAAAGACGGAGAAGCGGAGTAGAACAATGGCAATCAAGAAGCTGATCCTTGATCTGGATATGGGTGTGGACGATGCGATGGCGCTGGCCTATGCCATCGCGAGCTCCGAGGTGGAGCTCGTGGGCATCACCACGTGCTTTGGCAACGTGCGCGTCGAGCAATCGGCGCACAACTGCCTGGCGGTGCTCGATCTGCTGGGTCGCCCCGAGGTGCCGGTGTACCTGGGCGCCGACCGTCCTCTGCAGGCGACTGAGCCCTATACGCCGCCGGCGTCCACCGCGCTCATTCACGGCAAGAACGGCATCGGCGGCGCGAGCGTGCCCGCGTCGCCCTACGAGCCGGTGGGGGCGACCTCGGCCGACGGCAACGCTGCGGTCGATTATCTGATCGATGCCGCGCGCACTTATGGTCCCGATCTGGTCTACGTAGCGACTGGCCCGCTCTCCAACCTGGCGCTCGCCCTGGAGCGCGATGCGGCGGCGATGATGTCCATCGGCCGCGTGGTCGTGATGGGCGGCGCCCTTACCGTGCCCGGTAACGTGAGCGCGGGCGCCGAGGCCAACATGGCGAGCGACCCCGAGGCAGCCGACGCGGTGCTGCGCTCGGGCCGTAAGCTCACCATGGTGGGTCTGGACGTGACGCATCGCGTGGTGCTCACACGCCGCGACATTGCCGGCTGGACGGGCTCGGGCACCATGGCGGGCTGCGCATTTGCGAGCATGGTCGAGCACTACATTGGCTCGTACGAGATGAACGCACCCTACCTGGGTGGTTGTGCGCTGCACGATCCGCTGGCCGTTGCCGTGGCGATCGACCCCACGCTCGTAGGTGCGCTCGGCTGCAACCTGCGTGTTGATTTGCTGGGCGAGTACCGCGGTCGCACCATCTGCGATGAGCGCCGCCTGTCCGATCCGGACAAGAGCACGCTTGTGGCACTGACCGTGGATGCTCCGCGCTTCCTGTCCGAGTTCAAGACGCGTATGGCCCGTGTCCTTGGCTAAGTTGTCTTTTTGGGACGGGGCTTTTTTGACTGTTATGATTGGTGCGACCATTCGAACCAGCTAAAAGAGCCCGTCCCAAATTGACTACCGAGAGGATCTGCCATGGAGCGCATTGCGAGCTTTTCCGTTGACCATCTGTTGCTTGAGCCCGGCGTGTATGTGAGCCGCATCGACCGCGATCCGGCGACCGGGGCCGCCGTCACTACCTTTGACCTGCGCCTGACCACGCCCAACAAGGAGCCGGTCATGAACACCGCCGAGTGCCACACCATCGAGCACCTGGGCGCGACGTTCCTCCGCAATCATGCCGAGTGGTCGAGCCGCATTGTCTACTTTGGCCCCATGGGCTGCCGCACGGGCTTTTACCTCGTCGTTTTTGGTGAGCTGACGAGCGAGGAGATCCTGCCGCTCGTGCGCGAGCTGTTCGAGCTTGTCGCCGGCTTTGAGGGTGATGTCCCCGGTGCCGCTCCCGAGGAGTGCGGTAACTACCTGGACCAGAACCTCCCCATGGCAAACTGGCTCGCGCGCCGTTACCTCGACCGCGACCTGGCCGATATCGACGAGAAGCACCTGCACTATCAGCAGGCGTAAGGGCTTTATCGCCCAAAACGCGTGCATTGGGCGCCTTCGCTTATGCGGGGGCGCCTTTTTGTTGATTGGTCGGGACGAGCGTTCAAAATCGCTCATGTTTGTTCTAGAATGTTCGTATAGTCACATTTACGAACAGGAGTGAACATGCATATCTACTCTGTCAACGATCCCGAATTCAAATCCTATGGCAACGTTTGGGATGACGTTCCGTCCGAGCTTACGTCGCCCGTGCTCGAGGCGCTCTCTGCCACGCCCATTCCCGAAGGCAGCAAGTACGTTGCAAGTGCGCCGGAGCTCGAGGACGTCAAGGATGCCGACAAGCTTGGCTTTCTCATGTTTGGCGGCCGACCCTTCCAGCTGGGCTGGTGCAATGGCCACAACACGCAGCTCAACTGCCTGGAGTATCACCGCGCCAGCGAGTTCAACCTGGGCGCGCGCGACTTTATCCTGCTCGTGGCACATCGCTGGGAGATCGAGGACGGCAAGCTCGATACCGCGTGCGTCAAGGCGTTCCGCGTGCCGGCGGGCAAGGTCGTCGAGGTTTTCAACACCACGCTCCACTACACGCCGTGCATGGTCGACGACGGTGGCTTCCAGGTGATGGTGGCGCTGCCCGCTGGCACCAATGGTCCGCGCCCCGAGGCCGCGGCCGACATGCCTGCCGCCGGTGACAGCTACTGCTACTGGAAGGCAGACAAGTGGGTCCTCTGCCACGCCGACAGCCCCAAGGCTGCCGAAGGCGGCTACGTAGGCCTCATTGGCAAGAACCTCGACATCGCCTGCGACTAGAATCTTCCGTCTCAATCTGTAACATCTAGCGGGCTAAATCGTCTCTACCTGTTACAGATTTAGACAAACTGTAGGGGCCGCCCGAAAAATCTCGATCTGTAACACCAGACCCGGTTTTGGCGGCCTAACTGTTACAGATCGAGACAAACCGCCCCCAATCCACCACAAAGGTGCCTGTCCCCATTGCGGTGGTTGTCTAGAGCTGGCTGCGCAGATAGTCAGCCATATATGGAACAGCGAAACGCACGTAACCGCGGCGCGCCTGTTCGATTACGCCGGCGTCGATGAGGCGCCGGCGATACTTTTGCGCATAGTCGGGTGTGACTGACATGCGCTTCGCAACATCAGAAATGCGAGACACGGCGGCTTCGTCATCAGTCATTGCGTCGAGAAACGCGACGTCTTGGTCCGATAGCGCGGCGAGCGTCGTTTCGCACACATCGTTTTCGAAATCGGCCTTTGACGCTTCGATTGCTCCGTCGACTTGCTCTGGCGTTACGTGTTCTCCTGCCTGGCAACGATTGGCGATGTTGTAGCCGATGAGCTGCAGCATGTAGGGCGAGCCCTGAGTTGCGCGAGCAGCGTCCAGCCGAAGATTGCCTGGAATATCAAGGTCGAGCTCTTCGAAAGCTCGCTGATAGTAGGCATCCACATCTCCAACTGAAAGCGGTTCGAGCGTGACCTTGCGAGCGCGGTTGAGAAATGTCAGCACGCGGTCATTGAGCGTTGCACAGACGGCTCCCGGGAGACCTGCCATAACAAGCGCGACGTTGAGTCCCTCACCGACCAGCTCTTGATAGGCGGTGACGAGCTGTCTAATCTCAGGTGAATTAGCTTGGAGCTCATCGATAAGGATGAGGATGCCGTGCCCCTGCTCGGTCAGCTTGCGCGCCAGCTGCGTGAGTTTGAACTGGAAACTCTTGGTCTCCTGCACATCGCGTGTGAACTCGAGACCGGCTGAGAAGCCGAAGACGCTCAAGCTACCGCCAGAAAGTTTGGGGAGATGACGCTTGCTGACATAAGGCTCGCCTGCTTCTTGGATTTTTTCAACAATGCGCTCAAGCATATCTTCGGAGGCTACGGTGGGTGTGGCGACAACAAAACCGAGCTTGCGTGCGCGGTCGGCAAGTTCCCACAGAAGAACCGTCTTGCCGCTGCCTCGCTGGCCGAGCATGAGCATGGCTCGGTCTCGATTGCCCGGCTCCTGCTCAAGACCGGAGATGAATGTCGAAATCACGTTCCCGCGACCCACCAGATAGGACGGGCGATTTCCAAATGAGGGGGAGAAGATGGTTTCAGTCATAAGTCTCCTTTCCTTTTTTTCCTATTTTTTCCTTTCTTTCCTATTCAGTCAAATGAATTGCTGAGCGAAGGCGGTTACGTAGGCCTCGTCGGCAAAAACCTCGACATCGCCTGCGACTAGAATCTTCCGTCTCAATCTGTAACATCTAGCGGGCTAAATCGTCTCTACCTGTTACGGATCGAGACAAACCGGGCCCCAACCACCACAAAGGCGCCTGTCCCCGTTGTGGTGGCTTGGACAGGCGGGTATCAAAAAGTGTCAGACGGGGCGGTTGCCGGGCACCTGCGCGCGAAAAGAAGTATCTGCCTGCTCCATTGCCGTTGAGCGACGCGTTGTTTGCAGGGATACTGAGCCTATGACAACAGCGTGCGAAAGGATTGATGTATGGCTTTCCGTAATGACTTCCTGTGGGGCGGCGCGACGGCTGCCAACCAGTGCGAGGGCGCCTACAACGTGGACGGCCGCGGCCTTGCCAACGTGGACGTGGCTCCGCACGGCCCCGAGCGCTATGCGGTGGTCTCCGGCCAGCGCAAGATGCTCGACTTCGAGGACGGCTATTACTATCCCGCGCAGACCGGCATCGATTTCTATCACCACTACAAGGAGGACATTGCTCTCTTTGCCGAGATGGGCTTTAAGACCTTCCGTATGAGCCTGGCTTGGACCCGCATCTTCCCCAACGGTGACGAGACCGAGCCCAACGAGGCCGGCCTGGCCTTCTACGAGGACGTATTCCGCGAGTGTCAGGCACACGGTATCGAGCCGCTCGTGACCATCACGCACTTTGACTGCCCGATTCACCTCATCAAGGAGTACGGCGGCTGGCGCAATCGCAAGCTCATCGACTTCTACAAGAACCTCTCGACTACGATCTTCACCCGCTACAAGGGTCTGGTGAAGTACTGGCTTACCTTTAACGAGATCAATATGATCCTGCACCTGCCGTTTATGGGTGCCGGTCTGGTCTTTGAGGAGGGCGAGAACAAGGAGGCCGTCGAGTACCTTGCCGCTCACAACGAGCTTGTCGCCAGCGCTTGGGCAACCAAGATCGCCCACGAGATCGACCCCGAGATCAAGATCGGCTGCATGCTCGCCGCAGGTAGCTACTACCCCTACAGCTGCCGTCCGGGCGATGTGCGCCAGGCACAGCTCGACAACCAGGATAATTACTTCTTCGTCGACGTCCAGAGTCGCGGCTACTACCCGACCTATGCCGTCAAGAAGCTCGAGCGTCTAGGCATCGATGTGGGCATGACCGACGAGGACCGCGAGATCCTGGCCACTAACACCGTCGACTTCATCAGCTTTAGCTATTACAGCACCCGTTGCTCCGCCGGTGCCGATAACCCCGATGTCGAGCGCACCCAGGGTAACGCCTTCGCCGGCGCCAAGAACCCCTACCTGCAGGAGAGCCAGTGGGGCTGGGCCATCGATCCGCTGGGCTTCCG
>JAUMNV010000007.1 GCA_031295725.1 Collinsella sp. | reverse complement strand
CTTCGTGCTGGACGATTACGTCGATTGCCATAGATACGGTGGAGCTTTGGGCGCCGGCGGCTTGGCACGCTAGAATAAATCAGTTGCGCAAAGACCGCCCGTTGTGTGGGCAGTTCATGATAGGAAGTTTCCATGGCATTGCAATTTACAGAGCGCGAGTTCATTCCCGTGCTGCTTGGTGGCGACATCAACGCCTATTCGGTGGCGCGCGCCTTCTACGAGGAGTACCAGGTCAAGAGTCTGGTCTTTGGCAAGTATCAGACGGGTCCCGCGTACCGCAGCCAGATTATCGACTACACGCCCAACGTGGATATCGACACCATGCCCGTGATGCTCAAAACCGTCAACGGCATCGCCCAAGCGCATGCCGACAAGACTATTGTCCTTGTGGGCTGCGGCGACAACTATGTCGCTCTCGTGGCTCAAGCCAAGGATGCTCATGAGCTGGCGGATAACATCGTCGCTCCCTACGCGCCCTACAGCATGCTCGAGCAGTGCCAGAAGAAGGAGATCTTCTACGAGCTGTGCGAGAAGCATTGCGTGCCCTATCCGCACACGTTTACCTTTACCAAGGCGATGCTCAATGCCCAGGGTGAGGCGCCTGCCGAAGTGCTCGACCAGATCGATTTTCCTTACCCGATGATTCTGAAGCCTTCTGACGGCATCATGTGGTGGCAGCATGAGTTCGAGGGCCAGAAGAAGGCCTATGAGATTGCCGACCGCGCCGAGCTGGAACAGGTCATTCGCGACTCGTATGCCAGCGGCTACACCGACGACCTGATCTTGCAGGATCGCGTGCCCGGCAACGACGAGTACATGCGCGTGCTCACCAGCTATTCCGACCGCAACGGTAAGGTCCGCATGATGTGCCTGGGCCATGTGCTGCTCGAGGAGCATCAGCCCCACGGTGTCGGCAACCATGCCTGTATCATTACCGAGCCCAACGACGAGCTCATGGGCGGCGTGCGCAAGTTGCTCGAGGACCTTCACTTTGTGGGCTATTCCAACTTTGACGTAAAGTACGACGAGCGCGACGGCTCGTTTAAGTTCTTCGATTTCAACACGCGCCAGGGCCGCAGCAACTACTACGTTACCAACAGCGGCTTTAACGTTGCCAAGTATGTGGTGGACGAGTATGTGTTCAACCGTCCGTTTGAGCCGGAGTTTGTGACGGCTCAGGACGAGGCCCTGTGGATGGTCGTCCCCATGGGCGTCGTCGACAAGTACGTCAAGGATCCCGAGCTGCGCGCTAAGGTGCATCGCCTGGACAAGGAAGGCAAGGGCGCCGACCCTTCGTTTATGAAGGGCGACTTTGTCTTTAACCGCTGGCTGCGCATGTGGCACACCAAGCTGCGCCACTTTAAGCTGTTCAAGACGTATTACAAGTAGATGAGTGCGGCGCCCGTCCGGTTTGCATCGGGCGGGCGCGGGTACGATACGCGCAATTGCGCAAGCGTCACCAAGGAGGCGGCGATGGAAAAGCTGGGAGTTATCGGCGGCATGGGCGCCGAGGCCACGTCGTATTACTACGACCAGGTGGTGCGTCATACGGCTGCTGCCTGCGATCAGGAACATATCGACATGGTGGTGCTCTCCAAGTCGACCATGCCCGACCGCACGCTGGCCATTAAGACCGGCGAGCATGCCAAGCTGCTGGCGACCATGAAAGAGTGTGCCCGGGCACTCGAGTCGCTGGGCTGTGCGCACATTGCCATTCCCTGCAACACGTCGCACTACTTCTACGACCAGATCCAGTCGTTTACGAAGGTGCCGATTATCCACATGCCGCGTGAGTCGGTTCGTTATGCCCTTGCGGGTGCGGTGATGGGGGAGTGCGAGTTCGACCCCAACCTGAGTGTGCCGGCCGAGCCGGTGCATAAGATCGGCATCATGGGCACCGATGGCACCGTGGGCGCGGGCGTCTACGGCCGCGAATGTAAGGCTGCGGGTGTTGAGGTCGTCTATCCCAGCGAGAAACGTCAGAACGATGTGATGTCGCTTATCTACGATGATGTGAAGGCCGGACGTGAGCCCGATATGGATAAGTTCGACCGCGTGATGTGGGAGTTCGCCCGTAGCGGCTGCGACCGCGTCATTCTGGCCTGCACCGAGCTCTCGGTGCTGCAGAAGTACCGAGAGATGCCCGAGATCACCCTCGACGCCATGGATGTCCTGGTGCGCGAATCCATCATCCGTAGCGGTGCCCCCTACCGCCTCTAGCTTCCGACCTGTCAAAAAGGGACAGGTTAATTTTGGTAGGTTTTATCTGGTGAAACAGTAAGGCCTCGGCTCGTTTGGTGCGAGCCGAGGCCTTTTGCGTTGGGCGGTTGCTGTCAGTGGTGAACTAGAACAGGAAGCCGATGGCGATGAGGGCGATGCTGACGATGAGCACGGCGATGTCTAGGCCCTTGATGGGGTAGCGCTTGTACGAGCTGGCGCGCGTACGCAGATAGAAGCCGCGCTGTTCTGCCGCCAAGGCTGTGGCATCGGTCTTGCCCACGCTCGAGATGAGCAGCGGCACGCACAGTGGCAGCATGAGCTTAAGCTTCTTGATGGGGTTCTTGGTGTCGTACTCGACGCCGCGTGCGGTCTG
>JAUMNV010000031.1 GCA_031295725.1 Collinsella sp. | reverse complement strand
CAGTCGGGGCAGAGACCCTCGAAGATGGTGTAGTGCGACGTGACGTGCCAGCCGATTTGCTCGGACGCCTTGGCGTCGAGCTGGGCATCGAAGGGGAGCGGTACGTCGATGACGCGGCTGCACGAGGTGCAGATGATATGCGCATGCGGCTCGATCGTGCGATCGAAGCGGCTGCCGCCCGGCGTCTTGATGGAGAGAATCTCGCCGGCGTCGGCCAAGAGATTGAGGTTGCGGTAGACCGTGCCGCGGCTGATCTTGTCATCCTGTTCGCGCACGGCGTTGTAGATTTCGTCGGCGGTGGGATGGTTATAGCTTTGGCGCACGGCGTCAAGAACCAGCTTTCGCTGCTTGGTATTCCTTCTTTGCACCGCCATGCGCCTCGCCTCTTTTCTATCAACGGTCGTAGGTAAATGATACCGTATTTAGCACACAATACTAATAACGAGGCGTGAAACCGTCTTCATTGGTAAGTGGGGCTCGGGCCTGGGCGTCTACGAGGCGAAAACGCGATCCCATGCGCTCGTAGGAGGCATGAAGCGCCTCGAGATGAGATAGGATATTTGCCGGAGCTCCCTGTATCTCCATCTCGACTGAGCCGTCTTCCATGTTACGCACCCAGCCGGTGAGCGCGCGTGCCTGCGCGAGGTTGGTGTTGGTAAAGCGAAAGCCAACGCCCTGGACTTGCCCCGCCCAGCGCAGGAAATAGCGCAGGGGAGTGTCTTGAGTGGCCCCGTCGCTTGCGAGCACAGTAAGCCTGCGGCGCAGCTCGAGCTCGACGTTTGATGGTTTTTGAGGCTCTCGACTGCCGCCGGTGACACTGGAGAAGAACGTATCGAAGAGGCCCATCGCTATGCCTGCTTGCCTGCGTCGGCCGGGAAGGTTATGCCGGCCTGCTGGCGCACGGCATCCATGATGCGCAGTGAGACGAGTGTGACATCGCGGTAGTGGCCAAGCTCGTGGCGTCCCGCCGGGGTCTCCCAAATCTCTTCCTTAACGTTATCGATGCCGCCGATGGCGGTGATAAAGTCTGTGAGTTCGTATTCCATAGTGTTGCTCGATTTGGGCAGGTCGAGCACGCGGCCGTTGTCTCCCTGTTCGCGCGGTGCCTCGGTCGCCGAGCCGCGTACGACGTCGCCGCGATAGTCGATGCGGACGTTGCGGGGCGTGGACAGATGGTCGATCTGGATAGTGCCACGCTCGCCTTCGATCTGCGAGGGCAGCAGGTCATTCGTAATTTTGGAGTGCGCGAGCTCGACGGAGATACGGCCACCGCCGTAGCTGGCGAGGATGGAACCGCAGCCGTCGATGGGGCCGTGCGTGAGCTGTCGCGTGGTGGGGTCGAGCAGAGTAGTCATGCTCGTAAGGCCGGAGGGCATGCCGAAAATCTCGACCATGGGCTCGACGGTGTAGACACCAATGTCCATGAGGGAACCTGATGCCATATTGCAGTCGAAGATATTGGTGGCGCGTCCCGCGAGAATCTCGTTGTAGCGCGAGGAATACTTGCCAAAGCGCAGCGAGGCGCGGCGAATGGGCACAATTTCGCCCAGAGCGTCCTCAATGGCGTGGAAAGCGGGATCGTGAAGCGGGCGCATGGCCTCGAGGGCCACGACGCCAGCTGCCTCGGCAGCCTGGAAGACCTCGAGCGCTTGCGCCTCGGTGGCGCAGAAGGGCTTTTCGACGATAACGTGCTTACCGCCGGCGATGCAGGCGAGCGCCTGCTCGTGATGGAGTGCATTGGGGCTGCCGATGTAGACGGCATCGACGTCGTCGGCGGACGCGAGCTCTTCGAGTGACGTAAAGTTTCGCTCGCCACCGCGCTCGGCGGTAAAGGCAGTACCGCGATTGGCGTCGCGTGAAAGCGTGCCCACAAACGCGGCTTGGTCGTTGGCGTTGACGACCTGGATAAAGTCGTCGGTAATCATGGATGTGCCGATGGTCGCGATGCGCAGCATACGTCCCCCTTGCGTTGCTTGGTCTACAGGATGAGTGTAGCGCGTGGGGATATAAAGCTGCGCGAAAACGCTATTACAGGTCGCTCTCGTTAAAGCCGGTGTCGATATCGAGGTTACTGCCGTCGGCCGCCGTGGTGGCGAGCTCATCGCAGCGCTCGTTGAGCTCGTGGCCGGCGTGACCCTTAACCCAGATGAACTCAACCTTGTGCTTGCTTTTGGCGGTGAGTAGGCGCTCCCACAGGTCGCGGTTCTTGACGGGCTGCTTGTTGGCGGTTTTCCATCCGCGCTTTTTCCAGCCGTCGATCCAGTGCTTGTTAAAGGCGTTGACGACGTACTGCGAATCGGAATGGACCTCGACCTCGCAGGGGCGGTTAAGTGCCTCGAGCGCCACGATGACCGCCATGAGCTCCATGCGGTTGTTGGTGGTCTTGGCGTAGCCGCGCGAAAGCTCGGAGGTGAAGGTCTTGCCGGCGGGGTTGGTGTATTTGAGCACGGCGCCGTAGCCGCCGCGTCCCGGATTTGATCGGGCCGAGCCGTCGGTATAGATGATGACCTTCACGGGCTTCCTTTCGTTGGGTACGTTTCGTGTGAGTGACCATTGTAGCGCCATGCCCGCCGGGGGCTAGCAATCTACGATTTCTACCCCGTCTTCCGACAGTTAGTTGGCATGGATGATGCGGTTGAGCTCGTCGAGGTATTGCTGCAAGAGGGGAGAGGGCTTGCGCTCGTCGTGCATGATATAGCCTACGTGCATCGTTGGGGCGTCTGCTAACGGGATCGATGCCATACCCCATTGCATTTCATTGGAGAGGACACCGGTCGACAGGGTGTAGCCGTTCGACGTGATAAGTAAGTTAGTAAGTGTTCCGCGGTCCGAGATTCGTATGTTGCGGTCGCAAGGGATATAGCTAAAAGGTTCCTCGGCGTAATAGAAGGAGTTTGAGGTTCCCTGCTCAAAGCTGTAGCGCGTATATGGTGTGAGGTCGGCAAGGGACAGCTGCGGGCGGCGGGCAAGCGGGTGGCGCTCGCTAACGAAGACGTGGACCGTCGCGTCGAATAGGGGATGGAAGCTCGCGCGCGCATCGGCAAAAGCCTTCTGCAGAACGCGGGCGTTAAAGTCGTCCAGATAGAGGATGCCGATGTCGCTGCGAAACGCGCGGACGTCATCGATGATCTGCGATGTGGTGGTCTCGCGCATGATGAACTCGAACTTGCTGTCGCGGCAGCGCTCGACCACGTTGACAAAGGCCTCGACTGAAAAGGCGTAGTGCTGGGCTGAGATGGCGAGGCGGGCTTGCGGGGTGCCGCCGTCCTCGTAGCGCGCCTCGAGCATGTCGGCCTGCTCTACGACCTGGCGCGCATAGCCCAAAAGCTCGGTGCCGTCGTTGGTGAGCGTGACGCCGCGGCTGGAGCGCGTAAAGATCTCCAGGTGGAGCTCCTGTTCCAGGCTTTTGACGGCGTTTGAGATGTTGGACTGAGCGGTATAGAGGCGCTGAGCTGCGGCGTTAATTGAGCCGGACTCTGCCACGGCGATAAGAAAGCGAAGCTGCTGGAGGGTCATCGGCGCCCGTCCTTTCGATAGCTATCTAAAAAACCGATAACAGGTTAGCGCTTTTAAGTGATTGACCGAGCGAAACAATGCTCGTACTATTCAAAACACACAAAGGCGGTAGGTAATTAAACCGACCACGGAACCGGGATGCGAAAGGAGGCCCGCATATGAATTGCTTACCAAGACGAATGCCGGGCTCCTGTTTGCGCCCGTCGGCGTGATCAGGAGACAGCGACTTACTTCTCTCTAATTTATTTACTTTTGTTCGATCAAGGAGATCATCATGAGCCAGTTCATCAACAACCCCGAGCACACCTTTGGTTTCGATACCCTGCAGCTTCACGTTGGCCAGGAGAGCGCCGATCCCGCATCCGACTCCCGCGCCGTGCCTATCTACCAGACCACGAGCTATGTGTTCCACAACTCCCAGCACGCCGCCGACCGCTTTGGTCTTGCCGACGCCGGTAACATCTACGGCCGTCTGACCAACTCCACCCAGGGCGTCTTCGAGGACCGTATCGCCGCACTCGAGGGTGGTGTGGCAGGTCTTGCCGTCGCCTCCGGTGCTGCTGCCATCACCTATACCCTGCAGGCTCTTGCCCAGGCCGGTGACCACGTGGTGGCTCAGAAGACCATCTACGGTGGCTCCTACAACTTGCTGGAGCATACGCTCTCCCAGTTTGGCGTCGAGACCACCTTCGTCGATGTCCATAACCTGGAAGAGGTCGAGGGGGCCATCAAGGACAACACCACGGTCATCTATCTCGAGACGCTCGGCAACCCCAACTCCGACATCCCCAACATCGACGCCATCTCCGAGATCGCCAAGAAGCACGGTCTGCCGGTTGTCGTCGACAACACCTTCGGCACCCCGTATCTGTTCCGTCCGCTGGAGCATGGTGCCAACATCGTCGTCCACTCCGCAACCAAGTTTATCGGCGGCCACGGCACCTCGCTGGGCGGTGTGATCGTCGACGGCGGTAACTTCGATTGGAAGGCGAGCGGCAAGTATGCGCAGATCGCCGAGCCCAACCCCTCCTACCATGGCGTCTCGTTTGCCGAGGCTGCCGGTCCCGCCGCCTTCGCAACCTATGTCCGCGCCATCCTGCTGCGTGACGAGGGCGCCTGCATCAGCCCGTTCAACGCTTGGATCCTGCTCCAGGGCACCGAGACTCTGTCGCTGCGCGTTGACCGTCATGTCGAGAACACCAAGAAGGTCGTTGAGTTCCTGGCTGGTGACAGCCATGTCGCCAAGGTGAACCACCCGAGCCTGTCTGAGCACCCCGATCACGAGCTCTATCAGAAGTACTTCCCCCGTGGCGGCGCCTCGATCTTTACCTTTGAGATCAAGGGTGGCCAGGAGGCCGCCTGGAAGTTCATCGATCATCTGCAGGTGTTCTCGCTGCTCGCCAACGTGGCCGACGTCAAGTCGCTCGTCGTGCACCCGGCTACCACCACGCACTCCCAGCTCTCTGCCGAGGACCTCGCTGAGCAGAACATCACGCCCTCC
>JAUMNV010000186.1 GCA_031295725.1 Collinsella sp. | reverse complement strand
GTCGGGACGACAGGATTTGAACCTGCGACATCCTGCTCCCAAAGCAGGCGCGCTACCAAACTGCGCCACGTCCCGAAGGTGTTGAGCAGCTAAGGTCTAAACCTTGCGTGTCCCAAAGCGAAGGAAATTATAGGGGAGACTCCCCGCCTGTGCAAGCGCAGAAACCCTAGCTCCTCGAATGTGCGACAAACCGGCTGTGGAGCAGACCGATCACAAACGCCACCACGGCGACCGGCGCCCACGCGGCGCCGATATCTGCCAGGGGAAGCGCATCAAAGGGCAGCCACGTGCCCCCAAAGAACGCATCGCGGACCGAGGTGATCACGCTCTGCACGGCAACCGCGCCGCCGACCCATACCCACACCTGCGGATGAGCGTCGCAAAAGCCGTGCACCAGGCCCATCAGTACCAGCACGATGGCAACGGGATACAAGGCGTTGAGCATGGGCACCGAGAACATAAGAATCACGTCGAGGCCCACATTGGAGAGCACGCACGAAAACGCTGCAAACACAAAGGCGAGAATCGCAAAGGGACGGCGCATGGCCTCCTCGGAGGCCTCCGCTCCCCCTTCGACCACATACGTCTCGCAGAAGTAACGCGAGCAGCAGCTGATGAGGCCGATGCACACGTTCATGCAGGCGAGAAAGAAAATCGCAAATACCACAACCGTGCCGGCAAGGCCAAAGTGCATGGAGGCCGAGCGAGCAAGGATTGCAGCGCCGTTGGTGGCGTCGGGCATCACGGTGCCGAGCTGCATACCGGCAAGGGCCAAGCCGCAATAGATGATGGCCATGAGCACGCCGGCGATCACACCGGAACGCGAAATCTCGAAGGCCACGCGTTTGTCATCGGTAACACCCAACTCGTGGATGGTCTCGGCGATGATGATGCCGAAGGCGAGCGACGCAAGCAGGTCCATGGTCTGGTAGCCGGTCAAGAAGCCTTGAACCGCAGCGCCGGCATCATAGGGAGCTTGCGGGGCAGCAGCCGGTCCCAGCGGCGAGATCACGGCAGCACCCACGACCAGCACGATGAGCGCGATGAGCGCGGGGCCCGTAATGCGACCGAGTACGCGTGTGATGACCCCCGGGCGCAGCGTAAGCACAAACGCGACGACAAAGAAGCCGACGGCAAACACCAGGCGAGCCGTGCCGAGCGAGACGCCCTCGGGCAGCAGCGGCACTAGCATCTCGAACGCCGTAGAGCTTGTGCGCGGAATGGCCAGGCACGGACCGATGGCCAGGTAGACCGCCGCAACGAAGAATTCACCAAACTTAGGATGCACGCGCCCGGCCAGCTCGCGGGCCGTGCCGGCGAGCGCGACGGCGATAAATCCCATGACGGGCAGACCGATGGCGGCAATCAGAAAGCCGAGCATGGCGACCGGCGTGGCAGAACCTGCCTGGAGCGCCAGCAGCGGCGGAATAATGAGGTTGCCGGCGCCGAAGAGCATCGAGAACAGGGCGATGCCAACGGTAACGACATGATCGGAGCGTAGACCACGCGGGGCGGATGAGGCCATAGGCACACCTTTCGGGTCGAAACAAAAACGGGACGGGCAAAAACACCCGTCCCGCAAGTATAAACGGTCTAGCAGCTTTAGCAGGCTAAATCGCATAGAGCATCGATAGCCGTGTCAACTTCTTCGGTAGTGTTGAAATACCCAAACGAGAAGCGAACGATACCCTGGCGCTCGGTCCCCAGCGCGCGGTGCATGAGCGGAGCGCAATGGGCGCCGGGGCGCGTCGCAATCCCCCACCCTTGCATGAGCGCGTCCGAGATCTCGGCAGAGTCGATATCGCCCACGTTGAGCGACGCAATCGCAGAGCGCATCGGCTGGTCAAAGGCACCATAGAGCTTAATCCCCGGAATCTCGCGCACGCCGGCGAGGAAACGCTCGGCAAGCGCGCGCTCACGCGCCGCAATCGCCTCGGCCCCACCCTGGGCCTCGATAAAGTCGAGACCAGCGGAAAGTCCCGCGATGCCATGACCGTTGAGCGTGCCCGCCTCAAGGCGCGTGGGCCACCCAAGCGGCTGCAGCGCATCGAAGCTGTGCACGCCCGTGCCGCCCATGGCCCACGGAGCCACGTCAATGCCCTCCGCCACGGCCAGGCCGCCGGTCCCCTGCGGACCCATGAGCCCCTTGTGACCGGTAAAGCACACGACGTCGAGCCCCATGGCATCCATGTCAATCTTCGCCGTGCCGGCAGACTGCGAAGCATCGACGATCACCAGCGCGCCGGCCGCATGCGCGATGGCAGCCACGCGCGCAATGTCGACCGCGTTGCCGGTCACATTGGAGGCGTGCGTCACCACCACAGCACGCGTACCGGGCGTGACAAGCCGCTCGAGCTCGTCGTAGTCGAGCACGCCGTTGGTATCACAGCCCGCATGCTCAACCGTCACACCCTGCTCTGCCGCCAGGCGGTTGAGCGGACGCAGTACGGAGTTGTGCTCGAGCACCGTTGTGACCACACGGTCGCCGGGGCGCACCACGCCATTGATGACGGTGTTGAGCGCCGCGGTGGAGTTGGGCGTAAAACAAACATGGTCAGCACGCGGGCAGCCCAGCAAGCGCGCAAGCTTGGCGCGGCAGCCGTGGATGGTACGTGCCGCATCGAGCGCACCCGAGGTGGCACCGCGCCCAGCATTGCCGAGCGAGCACATCGCCTGCGTCACGGCATCGATGACCGTCTGCGGCTTGTGCATGGTCGTCGCCGCGTTATCCAGGTAGATCATCGCACGACCTCCCACATATTAATCACGGTATAGCCCTCAGTGGGAACGCCCGCCGCGGCGAGTTCGCCGCGCAGCAGCTCCTCATCGACAGGCAACGCCTTCCACGCCAAACCGCAGCCGGCAGCGACCTCCCCGGGCACGGGAATCGTCCGCCCGGGAAGACCGCGCTCGATGCACAGGGACTCGCAACCCATGGCGGCCGCCGTGGTGGGAAACGTGATGACAAGCGCCGGGCGCTTCTCCCTCATGGCAACTCCAACCAATACGCTACGGGCGCACGACACGCACGGCCTGCTCCATCTTCTCCACGATCACGTACATGTTGGTGACCTCGCCCACCGCAAGCTGGTCCTTAATGCCAAAGTGGTCCAGGCAGGTACCGCAGGTGAGAATCTCGACACCCTGCTCCGCCAAGCCCTTCAGGTCATCGAGCACCGGCGAGCCCTCGACGGTGAGCTTGGCACCGCCGTTGTAAAACAGCATAGTCGCGGGCAGCTCCTCCTGCTGCGTCACGGCAAAGATGAAGGCCTTCATGAGCTTGTGGCCCAGCTCATCGTCGCCGCGGCCCATGCAGTCGGTGTAGACGGAAATGACGAGCTTGCCCTTGCCGGCGCTGGCATTACAGAAGACAGCGCCATCCTGCTCGGGATCGGCCACGGCAACGGCGCCAGAGGTCGCCACGGTCACGTGCCACTCGGCGTCAGAAACCTTCTCGACCGAGGCCGTGCAACCCTTCTCCTGCGCCATCTTGGAGATGTTCTTGACGGCGGTCTCGTTATCGACCGAGGTCACGACGGTGCCCTCGCCATCGAGCTGCTTCAGAGCTTTGAGCGTCTTGACGACGGGCAGCGGGCAGGCATCGCCCATGGCATTGACTTCAATCTTGGTAGACATAGTTTTTCCTTTCAAAAGGGACCGCCCAGAACAGTAGGCGGTCGCATAAACGGTTTTCCTTAATGCACAACGCGAACGGCAGGACCGCCTGGCACCGGCTCGCACACGCGACCGACGACGGCGGCGATGCGACCCTCGGCATGCAGACGGCGCGCAAGCTCATCCACATCGGCAGCAGGTGCCGCGATAAGCAGGCCACCAGACGTCTGCGGATCGTACAGCGCATCCAGCATGCCCGGCTCCAGGTCCTCGTCGGCAGCCACGCGCGGGCCAAAGAAGTCCTGGTTGCGGTAGGAGCCCGCGGGGATAATGCCCAGACGCGCCATGTCGAGCACCTGGTCAAAGAGCGGTACCGCCCCCGACGCAAGCTCAACTTGCACGCCCGAGCCCTCGGCCATCTCGCACGCGTGCCCGATCAGACCAAAGCCCGTAATGTCGGTGCAGCCGTGAAGCTCAAGTCCCTCGGCCAGACGAATCGGAGCCTCGTTGAGGGTGCGCATCGAGTCAAACATGGCCGCGGCCTCGTCCTGCTCGATGAGCTCGCCCTTAATGGCCGTGGTGATAATGCCCGAGCCGATCGCCTTGGTCAGCAGCAGAACATCGCCCACGCGTGCGCCGCTGTTGGCGAGCATGCGGTCGAGCGCGACAAAGCCGCTCACAGACAGGCCATACTTGGGCTCGTCGTCGTTGATGGTATGGCCGCCCGCGATGGAGCAACCCGCCTCGACGCACTTGTCGGCGCCGCCCGCCAGAATCTGACCGGCACCCTCGATGCCCAGACAACTGGGTATGCAGAGTAGGTTCATGGCATGGCTCGGCCGCCCGCCCATGGCGTAGATGTCCGACAGCGAGTTGGCCGCGGCAATCTGGCCAAACAGAAACGGATCGTCGACCATCGGCGGGAAGAAGTCGATGGACTGCACAAGCCCCAGGTTCTCCCCTACGCGGAAGACGCTCGCATCGTCAGAGGTATCGAACCCCACGAGCAAGTTGTCGTTATGCACATTTGGCAAGTCGCCCAGGACCTGGGCGAGGGCTCCAGGAGCCAACTTAGCGGCTCAACCGCTCGCGGCCGTCATAGACGTGAGCCTAATCTGATCGTCAGCCATCGATACCTCCTCTCATCGGTCAATCATTTTCTCCCAGTATACGCATGAATGCGAGCCTGCGGCGGATGCATTAATTGAGCGCCTGTGCGCGAATCGCCGCGCCAATCGCTCCGGCAAAGCGAGCCTGGGGCGAGGTGGTCACCGGCGACCCCAGCAGCTCGCCCAACCGCTCCACCACGAAGGCGTTCTCGCACAGGCCACCGGTCAGGTAGTACGGGGCGCCCGCGGCCTGCCCGGCCATGGTC
>JAUMNV010000024.1 GCA_031295725.1 Collinsella sp. | reverse complement strand
CTCGGGCGCCGACCTGGCCAATATCATCAACGAGGGCGCCCTGCGCGCCGTTCGCGAGGGTCGCAAGCGTGCAACCCAGGACGACTTCGAGGAGTCGGTGGAGGTCGTCATTGCCGGCCAACAGCGTAAGTCCACGGTGCTTTCCGACCACGAGAAGCAGGTCGTTTCCTACCACGAGATCGGCCATGCTATCGTCGCTGCCCGCCAAAAGGGTTCCGCGCCGGTTACCAAGATCACCATCGTGCCGCGCACGAGCGGTGCTCTTGGCTATACCATGCAGGTCGAGGAGGACGAGCGCTTCCTGACGACACGCCAGGAGGTCTTGGACAAGCTCGCCGTCTACTGCGGCGGCCGTGCGGCCGAGGAACTCATCTTTGGCGAGATGACGACCGGTGCCGCCAACGATATCGAACAGGCCACCAAGCTTGCCCGTAACATGGTGACGCGCTTTGGTATGTCCGACGAGTTTGGCATGATGGCGCTCGGTACCGTGCAGAACGCGTATCTCAATCAGGACACGTCGCTCACCTGCGCCCCTGGTACGGCCGAGCGTGTGGACGCGATTGTCGCTAAGCTGATCGAGGACGCGCACGATCGCGCCCTGCAGATCCTCAAGGAAAACAAGTTCAAGCTCCATGAGCTGGCTCGTTATCTTTACAAGAAGGAGACCATCACGGGTGAGGAGTTCATGAACCTCCTCACGCGCGAGAATCCGCTGATGCCCAAGCAACAGTAAAGCCGCGGTCGAGCCAGTAAACGCCGACGCCCCATTTGAGCAGCTTTCTCAAATGGGGCGTTTTGCTTGAGAGGGATGGAAATGAAGATCGTGGTGAGCGCCTGCTTGATGGGCGAGAGCTGCAAGTATAACGGGCTCGATAACTACCACCGCGCGTTGGTCGAGGCTTGCGAGCGCACGGGGACCGAGGTCCTCCTCGTGTGCCCTGAGGTCTTTGGGGGCCTGCCCACGCCGCGCAAGCCGTCCGAGATTGTGAACGGCGAGGTCCGTACCTGCGAGGGTACCTCAGTCGATCGCGAGTTTCGCCAGGGTGCTCAGCGCGCGCTTGATATGTGCGAGCAGGCAGGCGGACCGGAAGAGATAGTCGCGTGCATCCTTCAGGACCGCAGCCCCTCGTGCGGTGCGGGTCACATCTACGACGGCACCTTTAGCGGTACGCTCACCGCGGGCAACGGTGTTTTCGTCGACCTGCTGCTGCGTCACGGGTACCGCGTGATTCCGGCTAGTGAGTTCGATCCCAGCATGTTGGAACATTGTCCACAGCACTCGAACCGAACACTTCCTCACGGGTGACCGTTTTGGCATCATCCGTGAAGTTGATATTGAGTACGACCCGGTCATCAAAGACGTAGACCGAGTTGACAGGCGCCGTACCCAGGCAGTCCCTCCCGCGGCCCTCGCGCAGGAACGCGTACAAGGCCCTCCCGTCTCTTGCGCCCCTCCTGCCCCAAACCCTGCTAGGAACGAGTGCAGCAAACTGGAATTATAAATTAGTCTTTGCAAATAACCTTTGAACCTTCACCATCAATTACAATTCCCTGACGATTGTTAATTGGGCATAGATTCAAATCCGAAAACTCAGTCATTATTTTCTCGGTAACTTTCTTAAATGGTGCTGTAAGAAAATGCGGAAGAACATAGAAATCAATCAAATTAAGCCCTGCATCATCTTCTTGTGAGTAGTCCTCCGGCTTTTCATCCATTTGCTCGATATATTGGATGCTTGGAGCGCATACAATCGCACCTGCCGATTCACCAATCATCAGTTTTCCCTTTGCCAATTCTTTCTTCAACAGCTCATCCGTTCCCGTTTTACGGAGCTGGTCTATAAGGAAAAAAGAATTTCCGCCGGTAAAATAGATTACATCCGCATCTTCAAAAAGAGACTGTATCGTTGAATAAGCCTCCGTTGAAATATCAATTTCAGTTACGATTGCTCCCAACTTTTTGAATAATTTTCGAGCCGAGCCGACATAACCGGTGTAGCCTTCACGCAGCGAAGCTGTTGGAATAAATGCGACTTTTTTATCTTCAATTTCTTCCTTTATCAGACTTCCTACACTTGAAAAGTGCGAACATAAAAACAGTTTCATCAATATTCTCCTTTATATATAAATTCTTATTTGTTGAACTAAGCCGTGTATGCCATACGTTCCAATGAAAGAACACCCTGATATAGCGTAATTTGCTGTTTTCCTGCGTATGTGCGTACACACTCCACAGGAATTCTAAGGGCCCTGCCCCCTTAGCACACGGACTTTGGAACAAAGTCTAGTGTGTTACGCCTTGCCAGAGGTGTACAGGCTCCCGGTACGCACGTACGCAGCAATTGCCATCAATGCGCCATATAAGTGGCGATTAAGTTCGCATAAAGCGACCTTGGTTCCGCAAAGCAAAAGGCAGGATACCATCACCACGATGATACCCTGCCTCTGTTCGTTCCTGTTTACCGTTCCGAGTAGTCCTTCCGCAGAATTACCGATAAACAAAAAACGTACCCGAACCCTTTCTCGTAAAGAATCGGGTTCGAGTACGAACTGAATGCTGGAGCAATAAAAAACCACCACAAAGGTGCCTGTCCCCTTTGTGGTGGTTTTGGTCGATTAGGCCAACAGGGTGTGGCCGTAGGTGTCGGCAGCCTTGATGGCGGCGGCGAATTTTTCGTCGGTGAAGGGCTCCGGGTTGCCTTGCTTCCACTCGTTGGTGGCGTGCGCGTGCTCGCACAGGGCAGGGATATCGGTCTCGGAAAGCCCGACCTGCTCAAGCGTTACGGGCAGCCCCATCTGCTTGTTGAAGTCAGCATAGCGCTTAAGGTTCTCGGTGTCGCCCGTGTAGGCGAACAACACCAGCACGCCCAGGCTTACGACTTCGCCGTGCAGGTAGGTGCCCTCACGCGGAATGCTGCAGGTGGCGTTGTAGAACGCGTGCGCCACGCTCGAGTTGTAGTAGTAATCGTTCTGGTTGGTCAGGTTCGAGACATAGCCCGTGTTGACCACGATGTCGAGCGCGATCTGCTTGACGGCCTCGCTCGACAGATTCCGGCGCACGTCCTCAAGACCCTGGACGCCATAAGTAAACAGCGGCTCGGAGCAGGTGTGGGCGAGTGCCAGGCCAAGACCGGCGGTATGCTCCAAATTACCGGCGCTCGTGGCGTATTCGACCTCGGGCTGCTTGGACAGGGCATCGCCCACGCCGGCCCAGAAGTACTCCGCCGGAGCTTCGGCGATAATCTTGGGGTTGATGAAGATATGCGCAGGTCGGTTGGGGTACGAATATCCCTCGAGCGAGCCGTCGTCGTTGTACACGACGGCAATGGCGGTCGCGGCCGAGCAGTTGGAACAGATCGTCGGGACGGTGAAGACGATCTTCTTGAGCTCGATGGCTGCGGTCTTCACGGTGTCGAGTGCCTTGCCGCCGCCACAGGCGATAAGCACGTCTGCCTGCTGGCAAGCGGGGGAGTTCACGACCTTGGCGATATTGGCGCGCGTGCTGTTGGTGCCGTAGACGCGCGTCTCCAGAATCTCGACGTCGGTGCCTGCCAGCGCAGCCTCGATGCCCGGCAGCGCCGCAGCCAGGGCTCGCTTGCCGCCGATGATCGCGACCTTCTTCGCGCCGTACTCGGCCAGCGCGCCGGGCAGCTCGTCAAAGCAATCCTCGCCAACGGTGTAGTCGCTCATTCCAATCGTGCGCATAGCAACCTTCTTTCGTTCGATAAAGTGCTTTCAGGTATTTTGCTCCAAGAGAAGGTCCACAGCCGCGAGAAATTTCGAACGTATAAAACCAGTGTTGAGGGTTTTTCGCCGGCGCGGAACGTGCTAGCATACTCCGCATAAGCGTTGATGGGGACGAGTAGTCGGCCGTCCGCATGCTACAGAGAGCGGGGAGCGCTGAGAACCCGTGCATGCGACCGATGAAAATCACCCCGGAGCTGCGGTCCCAACGG
>JAUMNV010000164.1 GCA_031295725.1 Collinsella sp. | reverse complement strand
CCCCGCGCTCGAACGCGGGTAGACCACGTCGGCGCCCGTCCCCAGCACCACGACGTGTTTGCCGCCGGCGTTGACCGCAGCCCAACCCGAGGCCTGGTCACAACCGACTGCACCGCCCGAAACTACCGTCACTCCCGCCTCGACCGCAACCTTTGCCGCAAGCTCTGCCACGGCAAGACCATACGGCGAGGCCTTGCGCGCGCCGATGATGGAGAGCGCGGGTGTCGAAAGCACCTCGGGATTGCCGCGCACATAAAGCGTCTGGGGTACATCAGAAAGCTCCAAAACGGTCTCGGGATACAACGCATCACCTGGATGCAGCTCAAAGGTCCCCTCGGCCATCATTGGTCCCTCCTTCCCTGGTACATCGCCGCCTCGAGCACGTGATCCTGCGTCACTTGCTCGCTCTCGGCGACGTCTGCAATCGTGCGCGCAATGCGAACCAAGCGCACGATGCCACGCCCTGTGAGATGCGTGCGCTTCGACAGGCCGAGTACGCATTTCTCGGCAGCATCATCGAGCTCAAAGGTCGAAACGACGCCGTCAATGGACCGCGTCTCGTCATCCTCGGCCTCGGCATCCGCATCGTCCATACGGGATTCGCGCCAAGCGCGAAAGGCGCGACCGCGCACAACGTAGTCACGTAACTCAGCCGACGACATACCCTCCGCACCCTCGATAATCACTTGGGGGTCGGGACGGGTCACATCGATCATCATGTCGATACGGTCGGCCAAAGGACCGCGCAGTTTAGACCGATAGCGCTCGACCATCGATGCCGAGCAGCGGCATGGCACCTCACGGTCGCCCAAAAAGCCGCAGGGGCAGGGATTGCTCGCAGCGAGCAGCTGAAAGCGCGACGGGAAGGTAAAGGCCCCGTCGACGCGTACGATCCTCACATAACCGCGTTCGATGGGCTGACGCAGCGCCTGCAGTACACCCGTGGGAAACTCGGCAAGCTCGTCCAAAAAGAGCACGCCGCCATGAGCCAGGCTAATTTCGCCCGGATGCACTGGACGTCCGCCGCCGATGAGGCCCGCGGTCGAAATGCTGTGATGCGGGCTGCGGAAGGGGCGATGCCCCGCAAGCAGTCCATCGATGTTCTCACCCAAAACCGAATGGATGCACAGCGCCTCCTGTTGATCCTCAACGGAAAGCTCGGGCAGGATGCCGGTCATACGGCGCGCAAGCATCGTCTTGCCCGATCCCGGGGACCCAATCATGAGCAAGCCGAGTTCTCCTGCCGCCGCAAGCGCCATGCCGCGTTTAGCGACTTCCTGCCCCAGCACGTCTGCATAGTCGAGCTCAGGCTCAAAGGTCGCCTCGACGCCCTCAGAATCCAAGTAGTGCCGCGCGGCATCGCCCATACCATGAGCAAGCTGAGACAAATGATCGATGAATCCACAATCCACGCCCGCGAGTGGCACATGCTGGTCGGACCTGCCGGCGATAAAAGACAGCCCCATATCACGCGCCAATAGTTGAAACGCCACCTCGCCCTTGACGGGAAGCACCGTACCGTCCAGACCAAGCTCACCTGCGATAAGGCAGCGATCGAGGTTGTCACGGGGAATCTGCCCATCGGCCGCCAATACCGCGATGGCGATGGGCAGGTCAAAGCCGCTACCGGTCTTGCGGATATCGCCGGGTGCCAGGTTAACGGTAATGCCCGAGCGTGGGATCTCGAACCCGGCGGAGCGCATCGCACAACGAATACGACCACGTGACTCCATCACCTCCATACTCGGAATGCCGAGCATCTGGATGCCCGGGATGCCACCGGCAAGCGAGACCTCGACCGTGACGTGAATCGCCTCGACGCCGCGGATGCAGGCCGCGTGAACGGCAAACGTCTCGAACGCCATCACGACACCTGCCAATCGAACGCGTTGTACTGGTGCTCGATCTCGGCGATATGCCCGCCGCGAATGGTGACGCCCACGGCATCGAAGCGAATCGCCTTGAGCGGATAATGCTCCATGAGATAGCAGCTTGCGATGCGGCGGTAGCGGCGTTGCTTTTGGGCATCCACGGCCTCCTCGGGAAAGACCCGCGTGGTGCAATCCAGGGCGACGCGTCTCGTCTTGACCTCGGCCATCACAACGACATCGTCGAGCTCATCGAGCAGCACCAGGTCGGCCTCGCCCTCGGTGCAACGATAGCCCTGCTCCAGCAAGGTGTAGCCGCGCTCGTTAAAGTAGTCGATTGCGATAAGCTCGCCCAGCATGCCCAGCTCGCGAGGACTGAGTCCCTTGATAAACTCGGGCGTCATCGCTCCGCAGTCGAGCTCGCCGTTTTCCCAACGCTCTTTGAGCTGCTGCGTCTTGCTCTTTTTGCTTGCGGCACTCATGGGGTCTCCTTTCCCGCACACTGCATTGCCCCGATGATGAGGGCACCTTTCATGCGGGTAAGTACCGGAAGCAAACCAAAAGCTGACCAAATGCCGACAAAAAACGGGCCGTACGCAGCAATGGTGTTGCATACGGCCCGCTACCAGCAGGTTTATAAAACCCCAGGGGTCCCTATCTCCACAATTGGCCTAGAAAAGGCGCTCAGTCTGCAGAAAGTTTCCGCAAAAGCTCACGCGGTGCAGCGGACAAAGTCCATGTTTGCGAATGGCCTCGATGTGCTCGGGGCTCGCATAGCCCTTCGACTCGGCCAGATGGTACTCGGGATACTCGGCGTCGTACTCGACCATCATCTCGTCACGCGTGACCTTGGCCATGATGGACGCCGCGGCGATGCAGGCGATCTTGGCATCGCCCTTCACCACATCGCGCTCGTTAGGAACGGCGCCCAAGGGGTTGCCATCCATAAGCACGCAATCGGGCTCGAGCCCCGTATCGGCCACGGCGCCCGCAACGGCGGTACGGATAGCACGGGCCATGCCCATCTCATCGATATCCTTAGGCGCGATATGGCAAAAACCGATCGCCGTCGCCACCTCGGCAATCTTCACTGAGAGCAACTCGCGGCGCGCCGGCGTGAGCTTTTTGGAATCGTTGATGCCCCAGACGCGCGGCTCCATAGGAAGGCAGACAGCGCATACCGTCAAAGGACCGGCCACCGATCCGCGACCCACCTCGTCGACACCAACGACCATTCCATCGCCGCCAAGCTCATGCATAAGCTCGTACATGTCATTGACGCGCTCGCGCTCGGCAAGCTCTTTGGCATGGCGTTTGAGGGCGCGTTCGCAAGCCTTGATCACCTGCTGGCGCGGGTCCTCGCGATAATGCTCCACGAGGGCGGGAATCTCCTCAAACGTGGCGCTCGCCAACTCACCGGCAACCTGCGATGCCGAAACCGAGCTCGTCATGTTGGCCATACCAGGCCCTCCTTGCATGCAAATCAGATAAAAAGAAGGGCCACCCGAAGGTGACCCTTGTGTCCAAACGAGTGGACAGACGCTGCGATCTTCTTAGCGCTTCTCGGGGATGCGAGCAGCCTTGCCCACCTTGTCGCGGAGGTAGTACAGCTTGGCGCGACGGACGCGACCATGACGAACGACCTCGAGCTTGGCGATCTTGGGGCTGTGAAGCGGGAAGGTACGCTCAACACCGACACCGAAGGACATCTTGCGGACGGTGAAGGTCTCGCGGGCACCGGCGCCGGCCATGCGGATGACGTCTCCCTGGAAGACCTGGATGCGCTCGCGGTCGCCTTCCTTAATGCGGTAGTGAACCTTGACGTTGTCGGCGACGCGAACCTGAGGAATGTCCTCGCGGATCTGCTGACGCTCGATTGCGCGGATGTAATCCATGTGCAATTCCTTACTCTTCTAGAGGTGCCGTACCACCATGGCCGGCACGTAGTTGAACAAACGTATTCGAGTATACACGCGCGGGTTTCTGCTGCAAGAACAATTTTTTACGCAGACAAAAAGACAAAACCCGCACATGATAACCGCCCGTCTCACAAATGAGACGGGCGGCATGAAGGGGGGGCTACACTAGGCGTCTACGCCCAAAACGTTAGGCGGGACGCTTGGCCTCGAGCTTGGCCTGAGCTGCAGCCAGGCGTGCGAGGGGCACGCGGTAGGGCGAGCAGGACACGTAGTCCACGTCGGCCACGTTAAACAGGCCCTTGATGGACTTGGGGTCGCCACCGTGCTCACCGCACACGCCAAAGTGCATGTCGGGGTTGGTGGCGCGGCCCTTCTCGACGGCCAAGCGCACCAGTTCGAGTACCGCCGTGTCGATGGTCTCGAAGGGATTGTACTTCAAGATCTTCTTATGCATGTACAGCGGGATGAACTTAGCCTCGGCGTCGTCACGCGAGAAACCGAAGGTCGTCTGGGTGAGGTCGTTGGTGCCAAAGCAGAAGAAGTCTGCGTGATGGGCGATCTCGTCGGCGACCATGCAGGCGCGCGGCAGCTCGAGCATCGTGCCCACGGGAATATTGAGCTCGACGCCCTCTTCGTCGGAAACCTCTGCGATCACGCGCTCGATAACCTCGCGGGTCTGGACATGCTCCGCCGTGATGGAAACGAGCGGAACCATGATCTCGGGGTGCGGGCCGACGCCTTCCTTGATGAGGCGGGCAGCAGCCGTGGCGACGGCGCGAACCTGCATGAGCGGCAGATCGCTAAAGACGACGGACAGGCGCACACCGCGCAGGCCGAGCATCGGGTTGGACTCGACCATGCCGTCGATACGACGCAGGCGGGCGCGCAGGACGGCAAGCTCTTCCTCGCTGGCGCCAGCGGCTTCCTTCTTGGTGATGGCGACCTCAAGCTCGCGAGGATTATCCAGGAACTCATGAAGCGGCGGATCGAGCAGGCGAACGACCACATCGCGACCGGACATGGTCTTAAACATCGCCAGGAAGTCCTCGGTCTGAACCTTGAGCAGGTCGGCCAGGGCCTGCTGCTTCACGGCCTCATCGTCAGAAAGGATAAAGCTCTGGATGATGTTCTTGCGATCGCCCAGGAACATGTGCTCGGTGCGGCACAGGCCAATAGCCTCGGCGCCAAACTCGAGTGCGAGCGCGGCGTCCTCGGGGTTATCGGCATTAACGCGCACGTGGTTGGCGTGGCCACCGGTCTCATCCAGACGAATCTCGTCGGCCCAGGACAGGATGGTGTCCAGGTCGCCGGTAAGCTCGGCGGAGACCAGCTCGACGGGACCGTCGACGACGATGCCCTGGGTACCGTCGATGGAGATAACGTCGCCCTCGTGCAGCACGCGGTCGCTGCCCTCGATCCGCACGACCTTCTCGGCGGCGTCGATGTGGAAGCGTTCGACGCCGCAGACGCAAGGCGTGCCCATACCGCGGGCGATAACGGCGGCATGGCTCGTCTTGCCACCGTGGCTGGTAAGGATACCTTCGGCGGCGACCATGCCCTTCAGGTCGTCGGGGTTGGTCTCCCAACGAACCAGAATGACCTTGTGACCCTCGGCGGAACGTGCGACGGCGTCGTCACTCGAGAACACGACCTCGCCCACGGCGGCACCAGGGCTGGCATTAAGACCGCTGGCCAGAGCCTCATACTTCTTGGAGGCGTCGAGCTGCGGGTGCAGGAGCTGGTCGAGCTGCGCGGGATCGATGCGGCTCACGGCCTCCTCGCGGGTGATCAGGCCTTCCTCGACCATTTCGATGGCGATGCGCAGGGCGGCGGTGGCGGTGCGCTTGCCCACGCGGGTCTGGAGCATCCAGAGCTTGCCCTGCTCGATGGTGAACTCGATATCGCACATATCGCGGTAATGATCCTCGAGCGTCAGGAACACGCGCTCGAGCTCCTCACCTGCGGACTCGAGGCCCGGGGTGGTCTTGAGGTCGGCGATGGGCTCGGTGTTACGGATGCCGGCGACGACGTCCTCGCCCTGGGCGTTAACCAGAAAATCGCCGTAGAACTCCTTAGTGCCATCGGCCGGGTTGCGCGTAAAGGCGACGCCGGTCGCAGAGGTCTCGCCCTTGTTGCCAAATGCCATGGCCTGAACGTTGACGGCGGTACCAAGGTCATCGGAAATGCCGTGCTGCTTGCGATAGATGCAGGCGCGCTCGTTCATCCAGCTGCCAAAGACGGCCTGGATAGCAAGGCGCAGCTGAAGCTCCGGATCGTGCGGGAAGACGGGCTTGCCGTCGACGACTTCTAGCTCGGGATACAGAGCAGCCTCGACGTTGTCGGAGAAAATGCCCTTGAAAGTCTCGACGAGTTCCTGCAGGTCCTCGGCCGAAAGCTCGGAATCGACGCGAACGCCGGCGACCAGGCGGGCCTGGGTCAGGGCGTTCTCGAACAGGTCGGCGTCAACGCCCATGACGACATTGGAAAACATCTGGATAAAGCGGCGGTAGCTATCCCAGGCAAAACGCGGGTTCTGCGTCTGCGCGATGAGGCCCTGGACGGAATCGTCATTGAGGCCCAAGTTGAGGACCGTGTCCATCATACCGGGCATGGAGAACGGAGCGCCCGAGCGAACCGACACGAGCAGCGGATCGGAGGCGTCGCCGAGCTTCTTGCCGCAGCGGGCCTCGAGGTCCGCCTCGGCAGCAACGATCTCATCGAGTGCGCCCCCGGGCCACACGTTGCCGGCACCGGAGTACTCGACGCAAGTCTGGCAGGTAATGGTAAAGCCACCGGGAACTGGCAGGCCGATGCGGCTCATCTCGGCAAGGTTTGCGCCCTTGCCGCCAAGCACGAAGTTCATGGACTTGTCGCCCTCAGTGACACAGGTGCCCTGGGCGTCGGTTCCAAAACGGTAAACCCTCTTGCAATCGCTCACGATACTTCCCCTTCCATGCACTTACACGCACGACCGTGGTAACGAATCGACCCACCGGATGCGGGCCGTGAGGGAACTATACGGCGCGTTTTGGGCAGGCTTGAGCAGAGGGTGCGCGGTTTGGTAAACGTGCTAAAACTGGCGGTAAACGGTAGATAAAGGTGGTTACCTTATGAAGATACCAATGCAAGAGAATTGCAGGTCAAATACAAGTTCTTTGCTAAATCGCTTTACCAATATCGTGCATTATTTTTAGGTAGTCTTTTTGAGACGGTGCATTTTTAGCTACCGAAATGAGTTAACTTTGCTGGGTTCGGCGGGCACGGGCTTCTTGGATTTCCTCCAAGTGGCTAATGATCTCGGCAGCGCTTTCCTCGATGGCCTTGCCGTCGGTACGCACCACAAAGCAGCCTAGGCGTTTCATGAGGGCACGAGCTTCCTCAAGCTCGCTGCGCACGCTCTCGGGCTCGGCATAGGAGCCGGCAACGGCACGAGCGTAGTCATCGCCCAAGCGGCTATCGCGAATTTCGGAAATCACATCGACGGTCGAAATCAGGCCGAACAGGCGCATCGGGTCAACCTCGTAAATCGACTTCGGCGGCTCCATGCCATGGGCCAACGGAACATTGGCAACCTTGAAACCTTGATAGGCCAGATACATCGACAGCGGCGTCTTGGACGTGCGCGATACGCCCAGCAGCACGATATCGGCACCCGACAGATCGTCGCAACCGCGCCCGTCGTCGTGCTCAACGAAATACTCCATGGCCTCGATACGATGGAAATAGCGGTCATCAGTCTTGTGAATCACGCCCGCGACGCCCTTTGGCGACACACCGATGAGCGACGACAGCACGGCGAGCGTCGGGCCGATCAGGTCGACCGAACGGATATGCAGCATACCCAGGTAATCGAGCACACGGGCGCGAAGCGCCGGATCGACAATGGTGTGAAACACGGCAATATCGCGATGGTCGGCATCGACGCGCGGCCCCACAAATGACTTGACCTGCTCCACCGAGGTCACCTTGGGCAGGCGCAAGAGAAGAAAAGCCCCTTCATCAAATTGCCCGGACGCCGCAAGCACCACCTCACAAGCGGTATCACCGAGCGAGTCGGAGATAACGATAACGGTGGGACGAGCGGTGACCGGGCAATCCATGCGGGGCTCCTTTAGCGCTTATGCGCAGGCTGGCTTACTTTTTGCGGGCAAGCTCACCGATGTTGGCGATGCCGGAGAAAACGGCCTCGAAGCGGTTGAGCAGCTTAAGGCGATTATCGCGGAGCTGCTCGTCCTTGTCCATGACCATGACCTCATCGAAGAAGCGGTCGATGGGCGCGCGCAGGGCGGCAAGGGCGGCAAATGCGGCCGGGTAATCCTCGGCAGCAAGGGCGGCATCGACAGCGGTCTGAGCAGCCTCGGAGGCATCGGCAAGCGCGAGCTCGACCTCGCCCATCAGGCCGCGGTCGTACTCCGCACCCAGCTCGGGCTTGGAGATGTGTGCGGCGCGGGCATAGGCGGTCGCAAGGTTGTCGAACGTCTCGGCGTCGTTCTTGCGGGCCTCGTCGAGGGCGGCGCAGCGGGCGAAGAAGACGGACGGGGCGATGATGTGCACCGCGGAGACGGCGGCAACGGTATCGGCCGGGATCTTTTCGTCGCGGGCCATGCTCACCAGGCGGCCATGGAAGAAGTCGCGAACCTGCTGGGCGACCTTGGCGGCGTCGAACTCAATACCCTGCTCGCTATAGAGCTCGAGGGCGAAGTCGATGAGCGACGTGGGGTCGATCGGCAGACGGTCGCGCAGGATGTTGATGATGCCGATAGCGGCACGACGCAGCGCGTAGGGGTCGGAGGAGCCGGTCGGGGGCTCGCCAATGGCAAAGATACCGGCGATGGTATCGAGCTTGTCGGCGCAGGCCACGATGCAGCCAGCGGTGCCCTCGGGCAGCTCGTCACCGGCAAAGCGGGGACGATAATGATCGCGAATGGCGTGGGCAACCTCGTCGTTCTCCCCCATCGCGGTGGCGTAGTAACCGCCCATCACGCCCTGCTGGCTCGTGAACTCGACGACGGCGTTGGATACCAAGTCGGCCTCGCACAGGTGCGCGGCGCGAGCGGCATCGGCGGCCAGGTGGGCGCCCAGATGGGCCTCGCGAGCGATGGCAAGCGCGAGTTGCTCAATGCGCTCGGACTTGGCGAGCACGCTACCGAGCTTCTCCTGGAAGGCAACCTTGGCCAGACGCTCACGGAACTCGTCGAGGGAGATCTTCAGGTCCTCCTCGTAGAAGAATTTTGCGTCGTCCAGACGGGCGCGCACGACGCGCTCGTTGCCGTCGATCACGCGCTCGGCGTTCTCGGGCTTGCTGTTGGAGACGACCACGAACTCACGCGTGAGCTTGCCCTCGCCGTCATAGATCGGGAAGTAACGCTGGTTGGTGAGCATGGACTCGCAGATGATCTCGTGCGGGACCTTGAGGAACTCCTCATCGAAGGTACCGACGAGCACCGTCGGCCACTCGCAGAGGTTAATGACCTCCTCGAAGACCTTCTTGGGCGTGTCGACATGACAGCCGGGGCGAGCGGCCTCGACCTCGGCGATGCCGGCAAGGATGGCCTCGCGACGACGCTCGGCAGAAAGCACGCCGGCGTCCTCGAGCACCTGCTCATAAACAGCGGGGCTGGCAACAACATGGTCGCCAGGGCCAAGTACGCGATGACCGCGCGTGGTGTTGCCGCTCGTCACGTCGGCAAACGACACGGGCACAACATCCTCGCCCAAAAGGCAGCAGATCCAGCGGACCGGACGAACAAAGGTCGCATGCTCGTGACCCCAGCGCTGGCTGCGGTAGTTGGGCCACTGCAGGCCGGCGATGGTCTTCTCGCACAGAGCGGTCAGAATCGGCGTAGCCGGTGCGGAGGGAATGTTCTTCTCGGCGAACACATACTCGCGACCGTCAGTGTCCTCGCGACGGACCAGGTCCTCGGCAGCCACACCGCACTTGCGGGCAAAGCCCTGGGCGGCCTTGGTGGCGTTACCGTCAGCGTCGAAGGCAATGTTGGCCGCGGGGCCACGCTTGACCTCATGGACTTCATCGGTCGCGGTGGCGACGTTAGCCACGAGCGCAGCCAGGCGGCGCGGGCTCGAGATCACACGGACCTCGCCGTGGGCCAGACCGGCCTCGTCGAGACCCTTGGCAATCATGGAGCCAAGCTGCTTGACGGCATTGTTCAGCGGCGCGGAGGGCATCTCCTCCGTACCGATCTCAAACAGGAAATCCTTAGCGTCTGCCATGGCTTACGCCACCTCGCCTTCCTGGTCGGCATTCTCGTTGACTCCGGCGACCTCGGCCATGTAGGCCTCGCAGCACGCCTTGGCGACGGCGCGGACGCGCAGGATGTAGTTGGCACGCTCGACCGCGGACAGGGCGCCGCGAGCATCGAGCAGGTTGAAAGCGTGGCTGCACTTCATGACGCAGTCATATGCCGGCAGCGGCAGCTTGCGCTCCAGGCAGGAATGGCACTCGGCCTCGTAGTCGTCAAACTTCTGACGCATCATCTCGACGTTGGCGACCTCAAAGTTATAGGCACTGAACTCGCGCTCGTTCTCGAGGAACACGTCGCCGTAGGTCATGGGCGTGCCGTCGGGCAGGTAGCTCCACACCAGGTCGTAGACCGAGTTGACGCCCTGGGCGTACATGGCGATACGCTCCAGGCCGTAGGTAATCTCAACGGGCACGGGGTCGACCTCGATGCCTCCCACCTGCTGGAAGTACGTAAACTGCGTGACCTCCATGCCATTGAGCCAGACCTCCCAGCCAAGGCCCCAGGCGCCAAGGGTCGGGCTCTCCCAGTCATCCTCGACAAAGCGGACGTCATGGTCGTTGGGATCCAGACCGATAGCGGCAAGAGACCCCAGGTAGAGCTCCTGGGCGTTAACCGGAGAAGGCTTGATGAGCACCTGGAACTGATAGTAGTGCTGCATGCGGTTGGGGTTCTCGCCGTAGCGGCCGTCGGCGGGACGGCGGCAGGGCTGCGCATAGCAGGTGCGCCACTCGGCGGGACCGAGCGAGCGCAGCGTGGTCGCGGTATGGAAGGTACCGGCACCGACCTCGGAGTCATAGGGCTGCATAATGACGCAGCCC
>JAUMNV010000140.1 GCA_031295725.1 Collinsella sp. | reverse complement strand
CGTTTGTACTGATTATCGGGCTTGTTTTTGGCGTTTCGCGGACTTTGATTCATTTTGATGGCCCGTGGGATCTCGACGATGTTATACCCGGCTTGTCCGGTATGGACGATGTGGTTGATGACGACGATTTTATGAACGATGGCGGTAACTATTCCGCTCGGCCTCAGCAGCTTTCGTGTACGACCTTTGATGCCGATGAGTTTCGCTACCTCGATTTCGATATCGATGCGGCTACGGTGGACGTCAAGGTTATTGATGGTAACAAGGCTCGCGTTATCGAGCGGGGACGCGTTGCCAATGGTATGGATGCCTCCAAGGCCGCGACGCAGAACATCGCATCCGTCGAGGACTCGACGCTCAAGGTTTCCCAGTTTGGAAGTGATGACGGTAAGGCAATCGATCGCTCAGTTACGGTCGAGCTGCCGCGCCGTGTTGCCGAACATCTGAAGGGAGTCAACGCGCACGTGGGCTCGGGTGATCTGCAGATTGCCGGTGTCACCTGTGATGGTTTCGACCTTTTCCTGGGTGCGGGAGATGTAGAGTTTGCGGGCAGCGTGACTGATGCGCTCAGTGCTGAGGTCGGTTCGGGCGATGTGACGTTCGAGCTCTACCAGGCCCCCGCGAAGTCGATGGACGTGAGTGTGGGCTCGGGCGATGTGGAGATGATGGTTCCGAACTCGACGGGCTTTAAGGCGAGCCTTACCTTGGGCAGCGGCGACTTCGAGAGCGATTTCCTTCCGCTTGGCTACGACGGCGAGACCATTTTGAATCTTGAATTCGATAACGGCGATAAGTCTGCTACGTATCGTTTTGAGGTCGGTTCGGGCGACATGTCATTTGATTCAGAGTGACGGGCGGTTATCGAAGACTTATATACCATAGCTGCGCTGTTTGATGGAGGCGTCGGAGCCGTGACGGGCTCCGACGCCTTTGCCTTTACAATGGGGTCATGGAACAGATTATCTTGAACATACTCGAGGCTCTGCGTCGCGGCGAGACCGTGGACGACAAAGCGCTCGTCAAACTGATACATGCCGAGGCGCGCCGTGAGGGTGCCGACAAACGCGATTTGGCCAAGCGCCGTCTGCTGCCGTTCTACCAGCGGGTAAAACGTGAGGAGCCGGCTCGTTGGGCTGGGTGGAATGTCGATGCCGAGCTGGAACGTCGACTGCTGCAGGTGCTGCGTATGAAGCCTCGTCGCACGGCTTCGGGCGTGGCGACCATTACCGTTATCACCAAGCCCTGGCCATGCTCGGGCGATTGCCTGTTTTGTCCCAACGATCTGCGCATGCCCAAAAGCTACCTGCACGCCGAGCCGGCGTGCGCCCGTGCGGAGCAAAATTGCTTTGACCCGTATCTGCAGGTGAGCGCTCGTCTGACCGCGCTTTCGCAGATGGGGCACGCAACCGATAAGATTGAGCTCATCGTGCTCGGTGGCACCTGGAGCGACTATCCGCAAGGGTATCAGACGTGGTTTATGTCGGAGCTTTTCCGTGCGCTCAATGACGATGCCGTCGCCGGCGTGGCGGCCAACCCCATGCTGGCGCGTCCGGGCATCAGCCGTGCCGAGGCGGGGCGCCTGCTCGATGACGCTCCCGCCGATGCGCTGCCGCCGGTGGTAACAGAGCGCCGCGAGCGCTATCGGGTTGCCGGCATTGCGACAGACGAGGCTGAGCTTGCTGCTGGCGTTGCCGACGAGCAGGAGCGTGTGGATGCTGCCGTGGGCGGCTACAACCGCGCGGTGCGTCGTCTGTACGGCCCTGGTACGCCGTGGGGCGAGGTTGCCAAGTGGCAGACGGCAACGATGGAGGAACTTGAGCGTCAGCAGCGCATCAACGAGACGGCGAAGCATCGCGTGGTGGGGCTCGTTATCGAGACGCGCCCCGATGCCGTAACGCCGCAGGCGCTTACGCTCATCCGCCGCCTGGGCTGCACCAAGATCCAGATGGGTATTCAGAGTCTCGACCAACATTTGCTCGATATCAACGAGCGTCGTATTTCGGTGGCGCAGATCGAGCGGGCGTTTTCGCTTGCGCGCCTGTTTGGCTTTAAGATCCACGCGCATTTTATGCTTAACTTGCTGGGCGCCACGCCCGAGGGGGACAAGCGCGACTACGAACGCTTTATGACCGAAGGGGCCTTTATGCCCGACGAGGTCAAGGTTTACCCGTGTGCGCTCATCGAGGGCTCGCGTCTGGTGGGCTGCTACGAGCGCGGCGAGTGGCGTCCCTATACCGAGGAAGAGCTGCTCGATGTGCTGGCCGACGACATCGTGGTGACGCCGGCGTTCTGCCGCATCAGTCGCATGATCCGCGACTTTAGTTCCGACGACATCATGGTGGGCAACAAGAAACCCAACCTGCGTCAGCTCGTCGAAAACCGCTTGGCCGCTCGGGGTGACGGTGCGACGGTGCGCGAGATTCGCTATCGCGAGATCAGCACGGCGGGTGCCGACTTGGATGAGCTATCTCTTGATGAGGAGGTGGCGTACGAGACGCCGGTGACGCACGAGTGCTTTTTGCAGTGGGTGACGCCGCAGGGCAAGATCGCGGGCTTTTTGCGGTTGTCGCTGCCCGACCATTCGTTTGTTGCCGCGCATGCGGACGAGTTGCTGACGATGCCGGACGAGGCGATGATTCGCGAGGTACACGTGTATGGCATGGCGGCGCGCGTGGGGTATCAAGGCCAGGCGGCCCAGCACCATGGGTTGGGGCGTCTGCTCGTAGAGCGTGCGTGCGAGATTGCCCGGGATGCGGGTTATACGCGCATCAACGTGATCAGCGCGATTGGTACGCGCGAGTACTATCGCCATTTGGGTTTTTACAATCATGGACTCTATCTGCAAAAGGAGCTCTAGATGAACAAGCCGAGTGTTTCTGCCGGCGTCGTTGCCGGCGTTGCTCTGGGAGCCGCGGCGCTTGGTGCGGCCGCCGTCGCTGTTCGTGCTGCCTGTCTGCAGGTTGCGCGAACCCGCAATGGGTTGGCGCGTGTGAAGCGCGTGCACGACGAGGGCGGCGACGAAGTCCGCGTATTGGTACAAGGCGGCGTCTACCAAAGTGCAAGCTACGTTGGCGAGCGTTGGGCGGAGCCCGTCTTTACGTACTATCGTTCGTTTGACGACGTGTTTGAGGCCGAGGATGCGATGCGCGACGCTTACGGTCACGGTATCGACCGCATGCTTATGCTGGGCGGCGGCGGGTTTGCCTATCCCAAGTTCGCGCTGATGTCGCACGAGGACTTGTGCATGGACGTTATCGAGTATGACGGAGAGATTACGCGCCTAGCGCGCCGCTGGTTCTACCTGGACGAGCTGGAGCGTGCGGTGGGCGACCGCTTGCGGGTGATTACCGCTGAGGCTCGCTCGTATTTGGGTGTGACGAGCGTGGGCCATCGTCGCTACGACGTGGTCGTGAGCGATTGCTTTGGCGGTGTCGAGCGCGTACGCGAGCTGGCGACGGTTGAGGCGTTGCGTTTGGTGCGAGGCAGCCTGAACCCCGGGGGTATCTACGTTGCCAATATCGTGAGCGCAAACGAGGGGAGCGACGTAACGTTCCTGCGCGATTGCGCCGCCACGGCGCTCGAGGTGTTCGCCCACGCCTGGGTGGTCCCATGTGGCGATGCAGAGTTCGGCGGCGAGGAGAATTATCTGCTCATCGCCAGCGACGGCGACTACGCCTTTGCCGAAGCTGTGCCCTTCGACACCGACTTCCTCGGCACCGTCCTTCACGACAAGTAAGTCTCCCCGTCCCAAAAAGGACTGGTCTTAGGCGTGGTCGCGCCAGCTGAGGACGCGCTGCTTCATGCCCTCGATGTCGAGCACGCCTTCGGCGAAGCCTTTGCGCACGAGCTCTTCGGGAACAAACTCGTCGTAGCGGTCAAAATAAGGCACCTCGCCGGGATAGACGAGCTCGATGGGATCGAAGTCTTTCTCGGCCTCGGCGGCGAGCACCTCAAAGAACGTCTCCTCGTCGGCCTTCATTTTAAACTGCATAAAGTACGGGCGTGACGGGTCGAGTCCGCGAAGGCCCAGCTCCGCGGCACATTTAATCTTGAGCATGCGCTCGAGTGCCAAAAAGGCGTAGCTGCCCAACCAGGGGAAGAGCACCCAGGTGTCGCCGCCCAGGTTAATGAGTGGCTTGGTCCCCGCGCCCGAAATCTCGGCCGTATGGCGAGCCTGCGCCAAGCGGGCCCGTGCGTTACCCATGAGGTACGGATATGCTGCGTGCTCGTTGAGCGCTTGGCACATGCGTTCGAGTACGTGTGTATTGATGTCACCGGGGCAGTCGCCAAAGTATGCCGGCACACGACCTTTGACTTGCGTGGCAAAGACGGTGTGTCGCTTCCAGTCCACTTCCTCGACAATCCAGCAGTGTCCGGCGATGGCGATGCGCTCGCCGGGCGGTGGCGGATTGACGATCGTGCCCAACTCGGCCGACTCGCTGCGAACGGTGAACTCCTCGTTTTCCTGGAATACGGCGTAGAACTTAAAGTTGTTAATGATGCGCTCGCCCGCGAGACCCACGATGAGCCCGCCACCTTCGGTGACCTGGATATGGTCGATCTTAATGAGGTGACGTAGCAGCACACGGTAATCGTCTGCCGAGACACGGTGGAAATAGCTGAGCGTGAGCACGCGCTGGGCAAGTTCGGCCGGCGTGAGCTCGCCGGTGCTGGCGAGGGTCGACATAGTCTGGTGATAGAGCAGGCTGTAGGGGAGTCGATCGAGCTCGGGCGGCTCGACCCACTTTTCCTCGCGATAGAGTTGTACGAGCGCGATACCCTGCAGGAGCTTCCACGGAATGGTCTCGGGCATCATCGTGCGCGGCTCGGGTTCTTCCTCGCGCATGACAAACCACATCTCGGGCGGAAGGTCGCGACGGCCTGTGCGCCCCATGCGCTGCAAAAAGGAACTGACGGTAAACGGCGCGTCAATCTGGAAGGCGCGCTCCAGGCGGCCGATATCGATACCGAGCTCCAGCGTAGAGGTGGTGACGGTTGTCTGCGCCTGCTCCTCGTCGCGCATGAGCTCCTCGGCCGTCTCGCGCAGCGATGCCGAAAGATTGCCGTGATGGATGAGGAAACGGTCGGGCTCGTGTCGACTTTCGCAGTAGCTGCGCAGCATGGAGCACACGGCCTCTGCCTCCTCGCGCGAGTTGGCAAAGACCAGGCACTTGCGGCCGCGCGTATGCTCAAAGATATAGCCCATACCGGGGTCGGCGTTGTCGGGCGCCGTGTCGGTGGGGTTGAGAAGCGCCTGCTCGGTCGCTCGTGGGATGTCGACTTCGCCCTCGGGGGCCGAGGAAGTGCGACTGCCCTTGGGGGCAGCCTTGTCCCGTGCCTGCTCGCGACGTTGGCGGCGTTCCTCCTGTGTGAGTTGCCCGCTATGGCGCATGTCTTGGATGCTGACGGGCAGTGCCACGGGTGGTGCCGCCTCAATGCGCTCGCATGCGAGCACCTCAGCTTCCTGCGGACCTGTGCTCTCGAATCCTCGTTGCTGCGCCTGGGGACCCGAGTTGTAGAAGTGCTCCATGGAGATACGCCACACGCGGCGCGGTTCCTCAAAACGGGGGATAACGCAGTCTCGTCCCGTTCCCTGTGAGAGAAAGGCACCCGTGCGCTCGGGGTCGCCGATGGTAGCGGAAAGGCCAATGCGGCGGGGTTGTACGCCGGCCATGCGCGAGAGGCGCTCGATAAGACAGAGCGCCTGCCCGCCGCGGTCGCCGCGCATGAGCGAATGAACCTCGTCGATGACGACGTAGCGCAGGTCGCAAAACATGCGCGGGATCGCCATGTGCTTATGGATCAGGAGCGCCTCGAGCGATTCGGGCGTAATCTGAAGGATACCACTCGGCTTTTTGATGAGTTTGGCCTTGTGTGATTGCGAGACATCGCCATGCCAGTGCCAGACGGGGATATCGGCTTCTTCGCACAGGTCGTTGAGGCGGACGAATTGGTCGTTGATGAGCGCCTTGAGGGGGCCAATGTAGAGGGCGCCCACGCTTGCGGGTGGGTTCTCCCAAAACTCGGTCAGGATGGGAAAGAAGGCTGCCTCGGTTTTGCCGGAAGCCGTGGATGCCGTCAGGAGCACATTGTCCTGCGAGTTAAAGATGGCATCTGCCGCCGCAACCTGGATGGAGCGCAGGCTCTCCCAATCGTGGGAGTAGATGAAGTCTTGGATAAACGGGGCGTAGCGGTCAAAGGCGTTCACGAGGCCTCCTTTCAAAAGCGAATCTCTCAACGCGGCGGGCAGTGGCTTGCTGCATTACCGCTTCAACGTTTGCCCAGATAAAACCTGCCAAAATAAACCTATCCCTTTTTGGCAGGTTAGATGGTGAATTCGGCGAAGTTACGGTCGCCGCCTGCGGTGCCGGTGTCGCCTGTTGCTGCTGCCGGCGCCAGCGCGTCGCCGCCGACGCTTTGCAGCAGCTCGGCTACGTTGGCGTCGGGGTTCTGGCATAGGATGTCGAGCAGCTCGATAAAGTCGCGAATGACTTCACGCGGCGTCAGATGTGTGTCGGCTCCCACACGACCGAACTCGATCTTGAGGAAGTCCACCAAGTCGTTCTCGGTCAGCGTGGGCGTCCAGCCAAAGTAGCCGGCGTGAATTTGCATGAGTTTTTCGATCAGCACCAGCAGCTCCTCGTAGGTGAGTGGCTGCAGACGGATGATGGGCGCGAGCATGTCCTTAAGGTCCTCGCGTGCAAAGCGGCCTTGAGCGAGTCGGCTGCGCAGGGCCTCGTAGGAGAACACGCCGCGGCGGCGGTCTTCGATGGAGGTTGGCGTGCCGCCCATGATCATGCCCAGGTACTGCGCCTTGCCCTGGAGCGTGTCGTTGTACATGGTCAGGATCTTCTCGTAGTTGTACTGGCGCGTGATGGCGTTGGGAATCTTATACAGATTCACGAGCTCGTCGATGAGCACCAACATACCCTTGTAGCCGCCGCAGACCAAAAAACGCGCGATGAGCTTAACGTAGTCGTACCAGTCGTCATCGCTGATGATGGTCGAGGAGCCCAGCTCGGCGCGAGCCTCGCTCTTGGTACGGTATTCGCCGCGGATCCATTTGGTCACGCGGCTCATGGCTTCCTCGTCGCCCTCGGATACGGCCGTGCGATAGCGGCGAAGCATGCGGGTGAAGTCGAAGCCGTGGACCATCTCCTCGAGCGGGGCCAGTTGGGCATTAACGACGGACTCATCGGCATCGGCACACGAGGTGACCCAACGATCCAGGATAAGGTTGAGCGCGCCGCCCTCGGGGCGCGTCTTGGTCGATATATTGCGGATGAGCTCGCGGTAGGCGGCAAGGCCCTGCCCCTGCCCGCCCTGCAGACGGCGCTCGGGGGACAAGTCTGCATCGGCGACGACGAATCCCTCGCCCATGGCATGCGTTCGGATGGTTTGGAGCAAAAAGCTCTTGCCGGCGCCGTAGCGACCGACCAGGAAGCGGAAGCTCGCCCCACCGTCGGCGATGAGACTCAGATCGGTGAGCAGGGCGCGGATCTCGACCTCGCGCCCTACGGTAATGTAGGGAAGGCCGATGCGCGGGACCACGCCGCCCTTGAGCGAGTTGAGAATGACGGCAGCGACGCGCTTGGGCACGCGGGGTGCTGCGGATGCGGTATCACTCATGGTCTAGGTATCCTCTCACGTCTGCTTCGTAGTCCTCAATAATCTGCGGCCCTGCCGCGCTAAATTCAATTACGGTGTCGCCCACCAGGTCAAAGAGCGCCTCGTTGATGCTATCGACGAGCATGTCCTCGCTCTGTCCCGACCTCTCCACCGCCAATGCCGCCTGCGCCGTGTTCTGCTCGAGCAGCGCGCGGAGATAGGCGTCTGCGGCAGGCGTGAGTTCGCTTGTGGCGTCAGCGGGCGCAGCAGCTGCGAACACGGGCGTCGGCGCGAGAAGCGGTGCCACGACACCAAACTGTTCGGTGGATATGGTCGGCTCGTCGGTCAAGTCCTGCCGAATGGGTGCCACGACCGGTTCGACAATCGCGTCGGTTACGGGCTCGGCTTCCGGTTGCCCTGAGTCCGCTGCCTCGGCTTCTGCGGACGCGCCGTCCTCGCGTTCCTCGTCGATCAAAAGCGCTTCGCGCGTTTGCGCAGCGGCGCTCCGAATGTGCCCCAGCTGACTCAGATCGATATCGATCTTGACGGGCTGGTGTGCGGCGTCCCACGAAAGCCATGCCACAATCTCGTCATCGATGATCTTGGCCAGATATTTGGGGACCTTCTCCTCCTTTAGGGGGTGGGTGGGGTCTAGAGCCAGGCGCAGGCGTTGGTCGCAGGCGCGCATCATCTCACCAAGCTTGCTGCTTTTTTGCCTGCTGCCGTGGATGCGCATGCATTCCCAAAAGCCGTTTTGACAACGGTAAATATGGATGGGGTCCAGACGGTATTCGCAATCCTCGTGGCGATTAGGCGCAAAGAACACAGCCGAGGCAAACATGGTATAGGGCATGGCTGTCTCCTCCCCAAACAAGCTCGCCACGATACCGGTCTTTCGGTGCGTGTCATAGTAGTGCGCCATGCGGACATACACGGCGCATGTCACATGGCGCAGATCGCGGTGGTGGCTGCGGTCGAGCCGCGAGTTACTTAGGTTGTACGTGGAGAGGGCGTTGATGGCGGCCATGAGCCGCTCCTCGCGCGCCTCGTCGGGCGGAAGGGGGAGCGTGGGCTCGGAGGTTTTGCGACGCTTAGGGGTCTGGCCGGACGGTGCCTGTGCTGGTACAAGGTCTCGAGCCGCGCGCCGCAGCTCGATAAGGGCGTTATCGAACATGACGGTTTTAGAGTCGCGAAGCAGCTTGGGGTCGAGCCTGTGGAACACGGCGTAATCTTGCAGCCACACGCGTGCAAACCGGTCGATGCCGGGCTCGAAGGCACGGTAGGCATCCCAAAAGGCCTTGATCTTGCTAAAGCCATCGAGCGGGTCATCAACGCCGATGCCGCAGATCAGCTCATAGAGATACAGGAAGGCAAAGGACGTAGACGTTTCCTCGACGGTTCCGCGGCGCACTTGGGCACGCCAGGTAAAGTAGCCGCGCAGCTGCCGGTCGCTCATGGCGTTGTAGGTAGGAAAGTACGACTTAAAGGTGCCGTTGTAGGGACAGTCGTCCTCAAAGTCGGCCATCAGCAGGCCCTGGCGGTAAAAAAGCTCGGCTTCCGAAAGCCAGCGGCCCGCACCGCCCTTGGGGTCATCCTGCCAGCGCGATATCTCGCGCATTTTGCGGTACTGGTCGGGGAGGAAATTCTGCATCTGTCGGCCGGTTTTGAGAATCGGCTCGTCTGCGTAGACTTCATGTGAGAAGCGGGCAGACTGATGGGTCCGGGCCTCGGCCATAATGCGCTCGATGAGCATCTTGATGTCCTGGTCGGCCACCGCTCCTCCTCTCCTAACGCAGCTTCGGTGACCTCATATCATAGCACAGCATCAAACAGGTGTTCGAGATACTGCTGCGTAGATAGATTTAGAACAGGAGGGCGTAGATGACGGCGATGACGACGGAGGGGAGCATATTGGCCGTGCGGAAGGTCTGAGGACGGATGAGGTTGACGCCGACGCAGAAGATGAGCATGGAGCCTACGAGCGAAAG
>JAUMNV010000135.1 GCA_031295725.1 Collinsella sp. | reverse complement strand
TGGAAGTTCATCGATCATCTGCAGGTGTTCTCGCTGCTCGCCAACGTGGCCGACGTCAAGTCGCTCGTCGTGCACCCGGCTACCACCACGCACTCCCAGCTCTCTGCCGAGGACCTCGCTGAGCAGAACATCACGCCCTCCACGATTCGTCTTTCCATCGGTACCGAGAACGCCGAGGACATCATTTGGGATCTGAAGCAGGCCTTCGCCGCGCTGGACGAGTAAGGCGACTTGTGCAAGGACCCCTTGCGACTCGATAGGTATAACTGCATAAAATGCCTGCTCAAGGCGCCTGTGCGAACAATGGTTGCACAGGCGCCTTTTTTGCATAGGAAGGGCGCTGTTACAGGGTTTTTGGCATGCTTTATGCAATCGAGATGTGGAAAACTCCTGTTGAGAGGATGTGAGTTTTACGCAATTGACGTGCGCCTTTTGAGTAAAACCGCAGGTCGCGATT
Organism: Collinsella sp.; assembly: GCA_031295725.1. Lineage (GTDB taxonomy): Bacteria > Actinomycetota > Coriobacteriia > Coriobacteriales > Coriobacteriaceae > Collinsella. Next base: position 5,453 of record JAUMNV010000135.1, on the reverse strand, counting down.
TGCTCGGGGTACTATGCAGCGCGATCGAATCACACGCAGCTCAAACGCAGCAAAAAACGCACTACGGAGGTTTCCAGCTACATGAGGATCGATTCACGAAAACCGAAAGCCGCCGCCCTTTCCGCCGCTCTGACCGTGGCACTTTTGGCGGGCGCCGGCGCAACTGATGCCCACGCGGCAACACTATCCGATACGGTTGGATCTACGCCGTCCGAGGCGACGCTGGTGCAGCCCGTCGACTACCGCGGCGACGGTTATGGCTCTATGCAGGAGTGGAACGCCTCGATGGGGGCAAAGCGCGATTCCCTGGAGATGCGCGCTCAGATCATTATGAATATGTATGGCGACTATGCTACCGATGACGAGCGCGCTGTGTTGCAGGGCTGCATCGACGGTGCGGGTAGCCTGTTGACGATGGGGGAGGTCGACGCCAAGTCGACCGAGCTCGACGAGCTTCGCTCTACGCTTGAGGATGCCAAGCGCGAGGCGCTCGAGGCTGCCGCAGCCGAAGCCGAGGCCGCTGAGGCTGTTCAGGCTTCGTATTACAACGCCGGCTCCGGCTCGTCTTACGCGTCTGCTGCGTATTACGCGAACGGCTCGGGCCTGACGCGTTCGAGCGGCGTCAATAACTATAACGGCCGCCGCGAGACTTATTACAGCAGCAACGTGTTGTATCACCACCGCACGGGCGAGTGGACCCAGGATTCCGAGGGCTTTTGGCGCGATTCCGATGGTTACTACGTCGTGGCCGCGGGCGATAAGGCTCAGGGCTCCACGTTTACCGGATCCAAGGGCGAGTGCAAGGTCTATGACTCCGGCTGCGCAGCCGGAACCACCGACTACTACACTGGCTGGTAATTTTTCTGCATCACGGATATTTGGCGGATGGGCGTCTTTACCGAGCTTTAGGGCAACGTAAGGACGCCCGTTCTATGTATGCGTTTGAGCTAACAGAGCCCTTACCGTGACGGTACGTCGCGCATATGGGCGCGGGGCACACTAGTTCATGAGAAATAAGGTCTTTCTCGTGGAGGAAGTGGTCTTGTGAACGCTCGAGATATTGCCATTGCCGCCGTCGCATTGGTGCTTGGCTGCCTTGGTCCTACGGCCGCGCTCGTTGCGGGCATGCAGGGGTCTTGTGGGGCCGCCTCTATCGTGGTCAGTGCGTTGGTCGCGGCCGCACTGCTGGGAAGTGCGGGTGTAGTCCTTTGTCGCGACGATGAGGACCAGGCGTCGGAGTCGCAGCTCTAACCGTCGGGACATCGACTACTGGTTATAGATGAAGATGAAAGCCGCCGTAAGGGGAGTGCTCCTTGTGGCGGCTTTGCTGTTGAGCCTGTTGACGTGGTGAGCCGGGCGCTACCAGCTTTTCTCGATATCGCGGATGCGCTGATAGAGCCAATCGTTTTGCGGCACTTGGATATCGTGTTTGACGGCCAGGCGGCAAATGGTGCCCGCGAACTCCTCGACTTCGGTTTTTCGTTGCGCGATGCGGTCCTGCGCCATCGAGGGCATACCGGTGGGGTCGATTCCCTCGATGAGGTGCACCATCTGCGTCAGGTCTGCCTCGGTCAGCTCAATGCCCTCGGCGTTGGCGACCGCAAGCGTTTCGCGCATGGCAGAAACAAAGCAGCGACGCTGCTCGGAGCCCGGCTCCGTGGCGCTTCCGTAGGTCCCGCCGTAGGCCATGCACGTCTGGTTGATGCCGTCGTTGAGCATGAGTTTGGCCCACATGCGGTGCGCAACGTCGCTCTCGACGGTATGGGCGATGCCGCAGCGCGTGTAGAGCTCGTCGATGGCGGTGACGGTTGCGAGCTCGGTGCCGGCCGCCGCGCCAAAGCGGATTTCGCCCGCATTGGTAAAGGTGAGCTCTCCGTTGAGGAACACGGCGTCCATGCCCTGGCAAATACCAAGAACGGTATGCTCCCAGCCAAAGCGCTCGGCAATCTTTTGCTCGCTCGTAATGCCGTTGCACAGCGAGGCGATGAGCGTATTGGGTCCCACGACGCGCTCCATAGTCTTGAGTGCTTGGTTGAGTCCAGTCGTCTTGACCGTGAGAATGACCAGATCGGCGGGCGTTGCCTCGCTGGCGCGGACGGACTTGAGCGCACAGGGCTTGCCATTGACGGTGAGCGCATCGCCCGCGTGACGCTCAAAACGGGCGTCATCCATAACGTATTCGACGGCGTCGTTGCCGAGTGCCTGGGCGATCATACTGCCGTAGAGTAGCCCGACGCCGCCCTTGCCGATAAAGGTGACCTTGTTGATCTGCATGTGAATTATCTCCCCATATAAAAGGCGCCCGCGTAAGGGGCGCCTGATGGATTGTATGCCGCCAGCGCACCTTGTGCATGCAGGGTGGCGATTTTTAAATGAATGGACGCGTGGAGCTTACGCTGCGGGGCAGACCGCAAAAACGCGCGCGGGGTATCCGACGCCATCGCGGACCTTGGGGAAGGTGCAGAAGATGACAGCGCCCGTGGCGGGAAGCTCGTCTAGATGGTCCATGACCTCGATCTGGTAACGGTCGACCGAGAGGATGTACTGCTCTCCGGGGTAGAGGTAGGCGCCCTCACGCGTGGTCACGCTTGCCTCCTTTCATCGGGCTTTTTGCTGATGTTAAAGCGGTGTCGTGACGGCTCGATTTCTGCTACGTTACGATACGTTCTCGATTGCGATTCCACGATGTTTCGGCTGCGTGACCATTGTGTTTCGCCTTGCCGGGGCGCTGATGGCGAAGGGAGGGGCCGTGCAATACCGTGTTGACCCCAAAAGTGGTAACCGAATATCCGCTCTGGGTCTGGGCTGCATGAGGTTTCCCGGTGCGCCGGGGCACCCCGATGCGAAGACGGCCGATGCCATCATCTCCCGTGCGGTAGAGCAGGGGATTAATTATCTGGATACCGCGTATCTTTATCCCGGTAACGAGGTGTGCGTGGGCGCCTCACTTGAGCGCTTGGGGCTGCGTGACCGGGTGTTGCTGGCGACTAAGTTGCCGCACGCTTCGTGCAAGTGCGCAGAGGATTTCGATCGGTTCTTCGACGAGCAGCTGCGCCGTTTGCGGACTGACCATATCGACTACTACCTCATGCACAACATCACCTCGCCCGCGCAGTGGGAGCGCGTGGTAGCGTTGGGTATCGAGGACTGGATTGCGCACCAAAAGGCTGTGGGGCGTATTCGCCAGATAGGTTTTTCGTACCACGGCAGTGCGGCGGACTTCCTCACGATGCTTGACGCGTATGACTGGGACTTTTGCCAGATCCAGTACAACTACGCTGGAGAGCGATACCAAGCGGGAACGGCGGGACTCATGGCAGCCGCCGAGCGCGGGCTCGCGGTGTTTGTGATGGAACCGCTTTTGGGTGGACGCCTGGCGGGCAAACTGCCTCCGCGGGCCCGCGCCGTGCTCGATGACGTACGCGATCCGTACCTGAAGACGCCGGCTGCTTGGGGCCTTTCGTGGGTGTGGAACCATCCTCAAGTCACGATGCTGCTTTCGGGCATGACCGATACCGCGCAGGTGGACGAGAACGCGGCATTGGCGGATCGTGCGCTGTCGGATTCGATGACGACGGAGCAGCTCGATACCATCGCACGTGTGCTGGGAGAGTTTGAGAAATCGAATCGCGTGCCCTGTACGGGGTGCGGTTACTGCATGCCGTGCCCCAAGGGCATCAATATTCCCGGCTGCTTTGGTGCCTACAACGCGAGCTACGCACATAGTTGGTTTACGGGGCTGTCTCAATACTTTACGGCGAGCGCGGTGCGGACCAACGAGCCCAAGCTGGTGAGCAATTGCGTCAAGTGCGGCAAATGCGCGCGTCACTGCCCGCAGCACATCGATATTCCCGAGCGTCTCGACGATGTGCGCCGACGTTTCCAGCCTGGCCCCGTAACGGCCGCGCTTAAAGCCTTTTGCAAAACGTGCTCCTGATGCCCCTTTTATAACTTGCGGTGGAATAGTTCCTGTTTGCGGCAGAATAGGGGCCAAACAGGAACTATTCCACCGCAACTGAAGGGAGCTGTCGTGGGCCATCGGGATTCATGTGATGATTTGCGTGAGGTTCGTTGGGGCGTTTTGGGCGCTGGGCGCATTTCGCATCGATTTGCATCGTCGCTCAAGGAGGTGGACGGGGCACGGCTTGTGGCTGCCGCCGGTCGCACTCCTTCGCATGTTGAGGAGTTTTGCAGGGAGTTTTCGATTGATGCCGCGCACAGTTATGCCACGGCTGACGATAGCGGCGATGCGGCTTATGATGCGCTGATTGCCGACCCCGATGTCGACGCAATCTACTTGGCTCTTCCACATGGCATGCATGCGCATTGGGTCTGTCGGGCGCTGCGCGCGGGAAAGGCCGTACTGTGCGAAAAGCCGGCCGTTTTGAATGAAGAAGAGGCCCGTGCGATCACCTTCGTTTCCCGCGAGTGCGGTGTGCCGTTTATGGAGGCGATGAAAAATCGGTTTTGTCCGATGCATACTCGCGTGAAGGGGTTGCTTGCGTCAGGCGAGCTCGGCCGTATCGTTTCGATCGAAAGCGTGCAAAAACTCGATTATGGTGAGTCTCCTTCGAGTTATCTGCTCAATCCGTTGCAGGGTGGCTGTCTATATGACATGGGCTGCTATGCGGTCGGGTGGTTTGAGGATCTGCTTGCGGGTGCGTGCGATGTTTCGTCTCGTGAAGTTCGCTGGCGTGACGTATCGGGCGGTCACGTGGATTGGGCCGATGATATCCATATGAGCGTCGGCGGCATACCCATTCATATGGCGTGCGACGGCAAAGCAGCATATGAAAGCCGCTTAACGATTGCCTGCGAGCGGGGCTCGTTGGAAATCGAGCGCCTCCATCGCCCCGAGCTCGCCCATGTGAAGTACTCCGACGGACGAGTGCTCGAAATAAATGCCCCGTTTGAGGTCGATGATTTCTACGGTGAAATTCAGCATGCGACCCAGCTCATCCGGGCGGGGAAACTCGAGAGTCCCGTCATGCCCCTTGCCGCCACACAGCGCTGCGCACGCATTATCGATGCAATCCGTCTAGCCCTCTAGGGCTTGGTACTGACGCATAGGGGATTATGACGTTGGCGCCCGTAGCCGTAGTGCTTGGCGGCCCGCATCTCTGATGCCCCTTTTATAACTTGCGGTGGAATACGGTCTGTTTGCGCCAAAATAAGGCACCAATAGACCGTATTTCACCGCAACTGATGAGGGGGAGCTGGAGATGCTGACGATCGGGTGTCATCTTTCGACGACGAAGGGCTATCGGGCAATGGGGGAGACGGCGTTGTCCATTGGCGCCAATACCTTTGCATTCTTTACGCGCAACCCGCGCGGTGGCAAGGCAAAAGACCTTGACATGGATGACGTGGCGGCTCTGCGCGAGCTTATGGCGCAAAACGACTTTGGACCGCTGGTGGCGCATGCCCCGTATACCTATAACCCCTGCTCCGCT
>JAUMNV010000019.1 GCA_031295725.1 Collinsella sp. | reverse complement strand
TGGTCGATTGGTTTGAGCGCGCCGGTAAGGGGCATTTCACTGGCGAGGAAGCGTTGGCCCGTTGGGACGAGTGGGCGCATGAGCGTCCGCGCGACTATCAGGCTTTGATTAACCCAGGCGCCGTGGATACGATTCGAGAGCTGCCGCGCCGCGGCGTTCGCGTGGCGCTTGCCAGCTCGTCTCCCATGGATAGCATCGAGGAAGTGCTCAACGCATGCGGGCTGTCGGATGCCTTTGAGTATGTGGTGAGCGGCGAGCAGTTTAAGGAGAGCAAGCCCGAGCCCGACATCTACCTGCATGCGCTGGACCTGCTGGGGCTGCCCGCGAATCGCTGCTGCTGCGTTGAGGATTCGGTGCCTGGCATCACTGCCGGCAAGCGAGCCGGCCTGACAGTCATTGCCAAGCGCGAGGAGCGCTTTGGCTTTAGCCAGGATGCCGCGGACAAGATTATCGACCAGCTGCCGGAGCTGCTCACGCTTTCTTAGGAGCGCGGTAGTTGCGCGTTTTTCGGGTCAGATGAGTAAATACCCGACATTTTGGTGCGGCAGCAAGCATACTTTATGCTAATGCGGGCTTAAGGGCTTGTTGAATGCCCTTGAGCCCGCTTTTGACTAAATTGTGCTGGGAGAGGGTATATGCCACCGACTGAAGGGCTAACTGACGGTAAAGCAGCGATACCGCTGTACCAACAGGTTATCGATATCATTAAAAACGAAATCAACTCCGGCGCCTACAAGGCAGGCGCGCGGATACCCAACGAATTCGAATTGGCTGAGAGCTATAAAGTTGGCCGCGTTACCGTGCGGCGCGCTATTGAGGAGCTCGTCCAGCAGGGCTATCTAACGAAGCGACAGGGGAAAGGCACGTTTGTCAATGCCCCCAAGCTCAAGCGCAAGATTCGCCAGAAGGGTGACGTCCAGAGTTTTTCGGACGCATGCCGCGTTAACGGAATGGAACCGGGGGCGTGTGTCATTTCGAGAAAGATACTGCCGGCGGATTCCACCGAAGCACAGTTCTTTGGTGTTCCCGTTGGAACTGACTTGATTTGCGTTGAGCGCGTGCGCACTGCCGATGGTGTCCCTGTCATGCTCGAGAACAACATATACGTTTACGAGGACAACGCCTATCTATCAACGGCACCTCTATCTAACCAATCCATTTTTGAGTTCGTGCGTAACCGGACGGGCCGTACGCCCGCGTTTACCGACCCGTGCACACTCGAGATCGCGTGCGCGTCGCCCGAGGTCGCTCGGCTGTTGGCAGTTCCCGTTGGCGAACCCTTGTTTTATATGGAAGCCTTCTTTTTCGATGAGCAGCGGCGGCCGTTTATCATCGGTCGTCAGCGGATCGTTGGGTCTCGCTACGTTTTTGACATCTAGGACATTGCGAATGGAAACGCCCGGTGGATCATCTCACCGGGCGCTTCCATACCGTTCACGGCGCAAACGCGACCGTTCAACCGCGTTGCGGCAATCAGTTTGAAATTATCTTGATGAAGGAAAAAGCTGCTGGTAATCTATGGGACGTCATAGAACGTTTGCATTGTGCAAACGTTGAAGCGAGATGCGATGCAGTCTCGAGTTCTTTGGAGGTATCTATGTCAGATACGAAGGCGAAGAAGACAAACAGACGTTTTAAGTTCAAATTACCGCATGTCTATACGATCATGTTCTTGCTGATCGTTGTATTTGCGGTCCTGACTTGGATCGTTCCCTCTGGTCAGTATCAGCGCAAGACGATTTCGACAGCGGCGGGCGAGCGTGAAGTCGCCGTTGCTGGAACCTATGAACAGGTCGATAAGAACTACACCGATTCCGAGACCGGCGAGACCATCAATCTGGGTCAGGATATCTTCGCGGTTCTGCAAGCGCCCACCAAGGGTATCCAAGAGGCTGCCGACGTCGTTGCGTTCGTCTTATTGATTGGCGGATCGTTCGCGATCATCACCAAGACCAACGCTTTGAATGCCGGCATGAGCCGTGTGATTAAAAAGCTCAAGAACAAGGACATCCTCATCATTCCCATCACGATGACGTTGCTGTCCATTTGTGGCACTACGTTTGGTATGTCTGAGGAAGCCCTGCCGTTCTATGCCATCTTCATTCCCATCATGATGGGTATCGGTTATGACTCGATGACGGCATTCATCATCTGCTTCCTTGGTCCTAACCTGGGATATTGTGCTTCGACCATCGACCCGTTTAATGTTTTGATCGCCCAAGGCATCATTGGCATCGAGGGCAATCCGCAACTGTGGCTGCGCGCCGTTTCTTGGGTCATCTTCACTGCCGTCGGTATCGCATGGGCCATGCGCTACGCCATGCGCGTCAAGAAAAACCCCGAGTCGTCCATTGTGTACGAGGACGATAAGCTCAAGCGTATTGAATTTTCCGTGACCGATGCCTCCATCGAGGAAGAGTTCACTATCCGTCAGAAGCTCGTGCTTATCGATTTTGCTTGCGGTATGGGCATTATCGTCTGGGGTCTTGTTACCAAGGGCTGGTACATGAACCAGATTTCCGCCGTGTTCCTTGGCATGGGCTTGCTTGCCGGTATCCTGGGCGGCCTTGACCAGCAGACGATCGCAGAGGAGTTCGTTAAGGGTCTCGCCGACTTTGCGTACGCTGCCGTCGTTATCGGTATCGCTCGCGGTATTCTGGTCATCGCCGAGGGCGGCATGATCATCGACACCATCCTCCAGGCGCTCGCTACCGCGCTCGCCGGTGCACCCGCCGCCGTCTACACCACGTTTATGTATGTCGTCCTTGGTCTGCTCTCTTTGCTGGTTCCCTCGAGTTCTGGCCTGGCGGCGCTCACCATGCCCGTTATGGGCCCCCTGACCGAGCTCATGGGCCTCAATCCCGAGGCGGCCGTCACCGCGCTCCAGTTTGCCAACCAGACCATCAACACCATCAGCCCCGTGGCGGGCATGACGGTCGCCGGCCTTGCCGTGGCTAAGATTTCGTTTGGCCAATGGTGGAAGACCATTTGGAAGTTCTTCATCTTCATGGTCGTGTTTGGCTTGGTCATTACTGCCATTTCCGGCATGCTTCCGGCGTAGGTGGTTGTGATGTCCGATCGTTTGACGGTCCTGACGTCTAAGAGCGTCTTTACCGGTACGGGGGACCTGCCGTTTGAAGGTTTCGTAGCGGTCCGTGGCAATCGAATTGAGGCTGTTGGCACCAAGTGTGAGGTAGCTTCGTATTTGACCCAGGCGGACGAGGTAGTTGACCTGGGCGACCGCACTGTCATGCCTGGCCTGATCGATGTGCATACCTTCTATACAGGTTGGGCGCTGCGGACGTTGGGGTCTGATCTGTCCGGCATCGCTGATGCCAAAGAGGCCGTGTCGCTCTTGCGTGCATGGAAAGAAGGTCATCCGGATTGCGCGGCGGCTTTTGGCCACAACCTACCCGAAACGTTGGCATCGGATGCCGAGAACGCAAATACAGCAGCTGTGTTTGACGAGTGTTTTGGTGATATCCCTGTCGTCTGCTTTACGCCGGGCGCGGAGACCTGCGTTCTCAATGCTGCCGCCAGTGCGCGATATGGCTTTACACCCCAGGCGTGCTATGCCGAGAAGATCTGGCGCATGATGAGCGATTTCCTTGCGCTGCCCGAGGTGCGTGCCGGGTATTCGGACTACATGAGCATGCTTAACGAGCGCGGCGTTACCGCCATCAAGGAAATGGCGTTTGATGACTACTACGGCTTTGCCGACGAAATGGCTCGCCGTGAGGAATCTGGTGAGCTGACGGTTCGCGTCTCTATGATGTCGCAGCCGGTGGGCGCCGGTGCAAATCTGGCATATGCCCGCGAGGCGCGAGAGCGCTTCCGGGGACCGTTCGTTCGTTTTTCTGGCTTCAACCGTATGACCGATCGCGGCGTATGGGCGGGGCTTGCCGAGATGATTGACCCCTATGAGGACACGGCCGATGCGGGCGCTGCCGGCAAGACGGTCGTCGAGGAACCAGAGTGGGATCTGATTGAGAGCGAGCTGCGTGCAATTGATGCTGACGGCTTCCGATATTCCTTGCATTGCCAGGGCGATGGCGCCGTTCGTCGCTCCGTGGCGCTCTATTCCTCGCTGCCTCGAGACGAGCATGGACGGATGCTTCGCCGCCATGCGATTACCGATCTCGAGAACTCTGACCCGACCGATCTTGTCGAGTTTGGCAAGTTAGGTGGAATTTGCGAGGTCTATCCGCAGATTCTAACGCTGGACCGGCGCGAGGATTGCCTATCGATGATGCGTCGACAAATTGGCGAGACGCGACTTTTGCACAGCTGGAATCGCCGCGGCATGGAAGATTCCGGATGCACAGTGTGCTGTGGAACGGATTTGCCGCTGCTGATTCCGAGCCTGGGCGAGTCAATCTACAGCGCGTGCGGCGGATTCTTCGCCGACGGACTGCCCGTGAATGAGGTCAACACGCTGACGCTTGTCGAGCTCTTGCGCGCTTGGACTGCCGGGGGCGCGTACGATCTGATGCGCGAAGACGAGCTTGGTACGCTTGAGGTTGGCAAGCTTGCCGATATCTGCGTGCTCGATCGGGATGTGTTCGACCTCGATTATCGCGACGCACGCGATCTTGCGGTTGATATGACGATGTCGGACGGACAAATCGTGTTCGATCGAAATAAGGAGGCATAAGATGTCTGAATCCAAACCGACGTTGCACCGCGAACAGATTGCGGGCATGAATATCCACTACATCATGTGGTCGCTCGATTACTTCCTTGATGTGCAGCAGCGCTTGGGCTTTGAGTCCATTGAGTTGTGGTGTGCAGAGCCGCATGTGACGCTCGACCACACGGGCTACTTTGAGGCTGAGGTCCTGGCGAAAAAGGCTGCAGACCGTGGGCTTAGGTATCGTACTCTGTGCCCCGAGAATGTTGTCTATCCTTGGCAGTATTGCGCACGTAAACCGCTGCATGAGCAGCGCAGCCTGGCGTACTTTAAGCACGGCATTGAGCTTGCCGAGGTACTTGGGTGCGACCGCATGTCCATCAACTCGGGCTGGGGCGACTGGGACGAGGACCGCGAGGAAGCCTGGAAGCGCAGCCGCGAGCACTTGTCCATTCTGGCAGAGTATGCCGGCGAGCACGGTCTGGTGCTTACGATGGAAAGCCTGCGTCCCGAGGAGAGCAACCTTGTGACGACGGTTTCCGATGCGAAGCGCATGATTGACGAGGTCGCGAGCCCGTACTTACAGCCCATGGTTGATACAACCGCGATGGGCGTTGCAGGCGAGACGCTCGAGGACTGGTTTGCCGCCTTTGGTGATGGGGCAATTCACGAGATGCACTTTATCGACGGTGACCCGTATGGCCATCTGGTGTGGGGCGATGGCAAGCACGATATGGACGCCTTCGTCGCCACGCTCAACGCCCATGGTTTCGACGGCATGCTGGGCCAGGAAATCACGGACGGTCGTTACTACGATGATCCGGCGGCGGCAGATGCCAAGAACATGGCCGCATTCGAGAAATATCTGATTGACTAAAACAACTATCGGCCACGCAGCCAACGTCATTGATTGCGGCCAAACAAGAAAGGAACTGGATATGAACGCACACGATCTGATCAAAGAGGCAATTGCCGAGAAGGGCAAGTTCGACAGCGTCTACTGGATTGCTTGCGGTGGCTCCATGATCGATTTGATCCCGGCCCATGAGCTTCTGCAGCGCGAGGCAACCACCTTCACTTCGTATATCTATACGGCTCGCGAGTTCGATATCATGCGTTCGCGTCGTCTGGGCGAGAAGTCCCTGGTCATCGCTTGTAGCCACAGCGGCAACACCCCGGAGGTCGTCGAGGGCTGCGAGATTGCCCTTGCTGCCGGTGCTACGGTGATCGCCCAGACCGACAACGCTGGATCCAAGATTGACTCCGGCAAGTGGACCACGTGGGTCTACCCGTGGGGCGAGGGCGTGCCGCAGGCCGAGGTCCCCGCTGGTATTTCGCTGTCGCTTGCGGCCGAGCTGCTCGATCAGCAGGAGGGCTACGCCGATCTTGCCGATATGTATGCCGGTATTGCCGAGATGGATAAGATTCTTCCCCCGGCACGCGAGAAGGTAAATGCCGAGCTGGGCGATCGTTTTGCCAAGCTTTGCCAGGAGCACGAGTTCTTCTATATTCTGGGCAGCGGTCCCAACTTTAGCCAGACCTACGGTTTCGCTATCTGCTCTCTTATGGAGATGCAGTGGCAGCACTGCAGCTACATCCACTCTGCCGAGTACTTCCATGGCCCCTTCGAGGCTACTCAGGATGGCGTTTTTTACTTCCTGCAGATGGGCTCCAGCGAGTGCCGTGCCATGGACGAGCGCGCCCTGGCGTTCCTTAAGACGCATACCGATACGCTGATGGTGCTCGATGCCAAGGAGTACGGTATGGAAGCCGTGCCGGCGAGCGTCCGTGCCTATCTGGACCCGGTGCTGTTCTACGCCATGAACTGCGAGCTGCGTGCTGCACGCGGCAAGGTGTTTGATCACGATCCCGATTTCCGTCGCTATATGGGTGTTGTCGAGTACTAGAAGGGACAAAGGCCATGGCATTTAACGTTAACGCGCTCGGATTTGGCGACAACGTCGTCGATCGCTACGAGCATATCCACACCATGTATCCCGGCGGCAATGCGGTGAACTTCGCCGTTTATGCCAAGAAATGCGGTGCCGCACGCTCTGCATACATGGGCATTTTTGGTAATGACGCCGCTGCCGAGCATGTCATTGCAAGCCTCGAGGATGAGGGTATCGAGCTTGACAAGTGCGAGCAGATGATTGGCGAGAACGGAGCGGCTCGCGTGACCGTCGTTGACGGTGACCGTGTCTTCCTTGGCTCCAACGAGGGCGGTATCCGTGGCGATGCGCGCTATGTCCTCGATCGCTTTGATCTTGCATACATGAAGCAGTTCGATGTGGTTCATTCGGGCAACTATTGCTTTACCGAGCGCGAGCTGCCCAAGTTGAAGGCTGCGGGCGTCACGGTCTCTTTTGACTTTTCGGACGACTCCACCGACGAGTACTACGAGCAGATTGCGCCCTACGTCGATTTCGCTTTCTTTAGTGCGGCGGATGCTGCGAGTGAGGACGAGATTCGCGAGCGTCTGGCATGGGTGAAGGGCCTGGGTCCGCGTTTTGTGTCGGCTACGGCGGGCGCCGAGGGCTGCATTGCTTACGACGGCGAGCGTTATTACCGCCAGCTGGCTAAACCGGTAACGGACATGAAGGACACCATGGGGGCGGGCGACTCGTTCCTCACCTCGTTTTTGATGTGCTATCTCGATTCCGCCAAGCGTGGTGAGGATGGCGCCGAGGCCATCGAGCGCGCGCTCGACTTTGCTGCCGGGTTTGCCTCGACCGTGTGCGGCATGGAAGGTTCTTGGGGCCACGGAGCACCAATCGTCGAATAGC
>JAUMNV010000127.1 GCA_031295725.1 Collinsella sp. | reverse complement strand
TGGACGACGAGGAGCTGCTGGAGCTGGTGGAGATGGAGGTCCGTGAGACCCTGTCCGGCTATGAGTTCCCCGGCGACGAGATCCCCATCATCAAGGGCTCTGCTCTGAACGCTCTGACCTGTGAGGGCGGCGTGGACGATCCTGACTTCGCCTGCATCAAGGAGCTGATGGACGCTGTCGACGACTATATCCCCACCCCCGACCGTAAGGCCGACCAGCCCTTCCTGATGCCCGTCGAGGACGTGTTCACCATCTCCGGCCGCGGCACCGTCGCCACCGGCCGTGTGGAGCGCGGCCAGCTGAAGGCCGGCGAGGAGGTCGAGATCGTTGGTCTGACCGACGAGAAGAAGAAGACCGTCGTCACCTCTATGGAGATGTTCCGTAAGACTCTGGACTACGTCGAGGCCGGCGATAACGTGGGCTGCCTGCTGCGCGGCGTCGCCAAGACCGACATCGAGCGCGGCCAGGTTCTGTCCAAGCCCGGTTCCATCCATCCCCACACCAAGTTCACCGGTCAGGTGTACGTCCTGTCCAAGGACGAGGGCGGCCGTCATACCCCCTTCTTCAACAACTACCGTCCTCAGTTCTACTTCCGTACCACCGACGTTACCGGTACGGTCAAGCTCCCCGAGGGCACCGAGATGGCTATGCCTGGTGACCACATCACCATCGAGGGCGACCTCATCCACCCGATCGCCATGGAGGAGGGCCTGCGCTTCGCTATCCGCGAGGGTGGCCACACCGTCGGTTCGGGCATCGTCTCCACGATCATTGAGTAAATTAGCTCCTTGATATAGCTGACTTAGAGAACCCGGCACTTATATGGGTGCCGGGTTCTTTTCTGCAATGGATATTGAGCCGTTGCTGGTGTCGAGAGGATCGATAATGGTCCTGGCTGCACCGTCGATTAGATCTCGTTGGCTCCATTGATGTGTTCCAAATATGAATGGGTTCACCGAGAACCAATTGATTCGAGGTTTTCGTTGACAGTACTTACGTAGAGCTGATAAAGTATCAACTCGTGCCCGTACGGGGCGGAAATGAAAGGTTCAGGATACATGCGTACTCTAGTTACTCTTGCGTGCACTGAGTGCAAGCGCCGCAACTATACGACCACCAAGAACAAGTCGACCATGCCTGATCGTATGGAGATCAAGAAGTATTGCCCCTGGTGCCGTCACCACACGCTGCACAAAGAGACCCGCTAGTCTCTAGTCACATACGCCAGTAGTTCAATTGGTAGAGCATCGGTCTCCAAAACCGAGTGTTGAGGGTTCGAGTCCTTCCTGGCGTGCCAGTCATTATTCCGTAAGCTCCCACTTGGGGGCTTACGGTTTACTCATGTATAAGCGCATTGCGCGGAGGTAACCCAAATGGCCAACAAGAAGAACAAGAAGAAGGCTCAGCAGCCGGCACCTGCCAACAAAGCTGCCGCCAACTCCAAGGTTGAGGCCAAGAAGGCCGTTGCCAAGAAGAACGAGAAGGCTGCGAAGTCCAAGAAGAACGAGAAGCCTGGTTTCTTCGCCCGCACCAAGAAGTATTTCGCTTCGGTCAAGTCCGAGATGAAGCGTGTCACGTGGCCCGATAAGAAGGAGCTCGTGAACTACTCGGTTGTCGTTTGCGCTTCTCTGATCGTCGTCGGCGTCGTCATCGCTCTGCTCGATGCTGGCTTTGGCGAGGCTCTTGCTCTGTTCTCTGGATTGAGGGGCTAAACCATGTCTAAGCGTTGGTACGTCGTTCACACTTACTCTGGATACGAGAACCGCGTTAAGTCCGATCTCGAGCATCGCATCGAGACCATGGGCATGCAGGACCGTATCTTTGATATCGAGATTCCTATGGAGCGCGTCACCGAGATTAAAGAGGGTGGCAAGCGTGAAACCAAGGATTCCAAGATCTTCCCGGGTTATGTCCTGGTCCGCATGGAGATGGATGACGATGCTTGGACGTGTGTTCGTAACACGCCTGGCGTCACCGGTTTCCTAGGCGGCAACGGCAAGCCCGCTCCGCTTTCCCGCGACGAGTACAATAAGATGACTCGTCGTCCCGGTAAGGGCGATTCGCCCAAGCGCACCTCGGTTGATATTCAGGTCGGCACGTCCGTCCGCGTCACCGATGGCCCGCTTACCGACTTTGATGGCAAGGTCTCCGAGGTTAACACCGAGGCTGGCAAGCTCAAGGTCACGCTGATGATCTTTGGCCGCGAGACGCCGGTCGAGCTCGACTTTAACCAGGTCGCTGTCATCGCTTAAGTTTTCGTCCGTTCGCGCGAGCGTGCTTCTTCTGTGACTGCTCATCTCAGGAGTGCTTCTAACACGTGCGTGCTTACGATATAGCAAGTACTTCACACTCGTGATTCGAAAGGAATGACCATGGCTGAGAAGAAGGTTGCCAACGTCATTAAGCTCCAGATTCCTGCTGGTGCAGCTAACCCCGCTCCTCCCGTCGGCCCCGCCCTGGGCGCTGCTGGCGTGAACATCATGCAGTTCTGCCAGGCCTTTAACGCCGAGACGCAGGACAAGAAGGGCGACATCATCCCCGTTGAGATCTCTGTCTACGAGGATAAGTCCTTCTCCTTCATCACCAAGACCCCGCCGGCGGCTCACCTCATCAAGAAGGAGCTGAACCTCAAGTCTGGTTCCGCTAAGCCCCAGGCCGACAAGGTTGGTCAGCTCTCCCAGGAGCAGCTCACCAAGATCGCCGAGATCAAGATGCCGGACCTCAATGCCAACGACATTGACGCCGCCAAGAAGATCATCGCCGGTACCGCCCGTTCCATGGGCGTCACCATCGCTGAGTAGCGATTTCTTATGGTAACGACGGGTGCTCCGACCGGGGCGCCCGTTAAATGTGTGCAATAGGGCACACGATACGATGTGGGAGGGCTCACGCCCGTTTAACCACAGGAGGTAATGCACATGGCTAAGCATGGTAAGAGCTATAACGCCGCTGCCGAGAAGATCGACCGCGCCACGCTCTACACCCCCCTTCAGGCTGCCAAGCTCATCAAGGAGCTCGACACCGCCAAGTTCGACGAGACCGTCGAGGCTCACTTCCGTCTGGGCATCGATACTCGTAAGGCTGACCAGAACATTCGTGGTTCCATCTCCCTGCCCCACGGCACCGGCAAGACCGTTCGTGTTGCCGTCTTCGCCGAGGGCGAGAAGGCCCGTGAGGCTGAGGCTGCCGGCGCCGACATCATCGGTTCCGACGAGCTCGTCGCCCAGATTCAGAAGGGCGAGATCAACTTCGACGCCGCTATCGCTACGCCGAACATGATGGCCAAGGTTGGCCGCATCGGTAAGATCCTTGGTCCCCGTGGCCTCATGCCGAACCCCAAGCTCGGCACCGTGACCATGGACGTCGCCAAGATGGTCTCCGAGCTCAAGGCCGGCCGCGTTGAGTACCGCGCCGACCGCTACGGCATCTGCCACGTGCCCCTGGGCAAGAAGTCCTTCTCTGAGCAGCAGCTCGTCGAGAACTACGCTGCCCTGTACACCGAGATTCTGCGCGTCAAGCCCTCTTCTGCTAAGGGCAAGTACGTCAAGTCCATCTCCGTGTCTTCCACCATGGGCCCTGGCGTCAAGGTCGATCCCGCTGTCCAGCGTGACTTCCTGGCTGAGTAACTGCTAGTTACTGCCTGAGTACAGCAAGCATTGCTAAAGAAACCCGGTTCTGCCTTGTGCAGGACCGGGTTTCTTGCTATCGCGTCAAAAGCACCATAAAGGGGACAGTGTCCCCTTTATGGTGGTTACCAGGGTGTTCTGGCTGTTGAAGACTCGATGGCTTCGTGGCGTTTGAGCTCGCGGCGCATGGTTTGTGAGTTGAGCCAAGCTGCTTGCCAGCCGCGGATGGGGCAGTGCGTCTGGTCGAGCTCAAACTGCGTATAGCCGCAGGCGTTGATGATCGTCGTTCCACACACATGCTGACGCTCGCGCTGAAAATCGCAACCGTAGCTTTGGTGCACATGCCCGTGCACCATGTAGTCGGGATTCCAAGATTCGAGTGCTGTGTTAAAACACTCGAATCCTCGATGCGGCAGATCGTCCAGATCACCCATACCGGCGGCGGGTGCATGGGTAAGCAGAATGTCGCACCCGCCGACCATCCTAACCTTACGCGACAGCTTACGCATGCGCTTGGACATCTCGCGTTCGGTGTACATGTTGGCGCCGTCGCGATAACGCATGGACCCGCCAAGGCCCGCAATGCGAATCCCTCGGTACGTGTACACGCTGTCCTCTACGCAGATACATCCACCCGGTGCATGACGTGCGTAGCGGTCATCGTGATTGCCGCGCACGTAGATGAGCGGTTTGTTGATGACCGTAACCAAAAACTCAAGATAGTCCGGGTCCAGATCGCCGGCGGACAAAATCAGGTCGACTCCCTCAAAGCGTTCCTTGCGAAAGCACTCCCAAAGGCATCGTTCTTCGGTATCGGCTATGGCAAGGATTTTCATAGGGCAGGGACTTTCGGCTCATCGTCGAGCTGCGGAATGGTGCCTACCACGTTGTCCGCCAGCCAATTCATCTCGACAATCTGCGTGCTCGGCAGCGGAGGGAAGCCTTCGATCTGTACCACGCCGTTCTGGCTGTGGAGCTCGCCGCCAAAGGGGTTGATGGATCCCACAACAATGCCGTTGCGGAGCAACTGCACGAGTTTGCGCGTTTGGTAGGGTAGGCCCGGAGCGTAACGGATGTCGATAACGCCGGAGCTCATGCCATACCAGTAGTTGACAGCGCGCACTTGGTTGTCGTCGCTGGTCTCGTCCCACGTGCCGTGAAGAAGGCTGCGAACGATGAGCTCGTAGTAACGGCCCCAGTTCCATACGGGCATGGCGATGCCGGTGACTTTGCCGTCGACCAAGCGGTGAAGCCCGTAGGCCGTTGGGTCTTCGAGCGACTTTGACATGTCAGCGCCGGTCATGACGCTTACGCCTTCGCGGCACATGGCTTCGGCAAGACCACCGGCGGGAACATCGCCCCAGGTGAGGATGACCTGCGCGCGCGGGTCGAGCAGCGAGGCGCCAATCGCAAAGGCGTTGATCTCGCTGAGTGCGCCCGAGGCGAAGACCGACGCGTGGTAACCGATGCGGTGGTTGTCCGCCATGCTGGCCGCAAGGGCGCCCAGCAGAAACTTGGCCTCGTACATCTTGCCAAAGTACGAACGGACGCTTTGATGGGGAAGGCCGATAGAGCAGTTGAGGAACCGAACCCGGGGATACTCAACGGCAGCCCTGAGCGTGTATTCCATCAGGCGGTGCGAGGTCGAGAAGATGACGTTTGCTCCATGTTTGACAGCCGTTTCCACGGCGGCGTAGAACACATCCGGATCGTGACAGTCCTCGAACGCCTCGGTGCGCACGATACCGTCAAAGTGCTCATCGAGATACTGACGCCCTTGGTCGTGCAGGCTGTCCCAGCTCGACGTCGCACAGGGGAACTCATGGATAAAGGCGATGCGCAGGGGGTTGGCCGTCGAGTAGACGGTCTTGCCCATAAAGAAGTTGAGCACGCCAGAGGTGGACTTGGCGGGCGTCTCCTCCTCGTCGACGCTCGGTGCTTCGACAAGATCGACCTTGTCCTCGTCATTTTTGCCGGCAATGACCAGCTCGCGCCAGATCTTGCACAGGCGGTTTACGACGATATCCGTTGGCGTATCCAGCAGGCGGTCCTGGTTGTACACATTGAGGTAGACGAGCATGGCGTCGGCGGGCGTAATGTCCAGGTGATCGCCGCCTGCGCGAAGGTAGGCACGCTTAAAGAGCAGGAAAGTGTGGCGCAGGTAGTCGACCTTTTTCTGCGGCCATTTTTCGATAAGGTTCTGACCGAGCATCTTCGCGAGCGTTTCGTAGCTTCCCTCACGCGAGAACTCGATCTCGTATAGGGGGCAGACGCGCCAAAACGCGCAGAACTCGCCGTACAGGCGGCTTTCGACGGAATCCCATGTGCCGGGGTAGAGACGGGTGACCTTGGCCGAAACCGTCGGGGCGTCTAGGAATTTGAGGACACTGACGCGTTTGTTGCCTTCCTGGACATAGAACCGATGCATGAACTCGGTGACGATGATGGGGTCGCGATAGCCCTCGGTTACCTGGATGTCGTAGAGGTTGGACCACTTGCGGGCGAACTCGGTGCTAAACGGAAGCAGGGGCATAAAGTTACACGAAAAGGCGGACTGACGGCCTTTGGTGACCGTGCCGACGACCATTTCGAGCGGAATATCACGCAGACCGACATTCTCTCGCTGACCTAAGGGGAGCTGAGCAACCAAGCTATCGAGGTCCGTAAGGTATGGATGCTCGCTTTGGCTGATGGCGCGACGGCGTCCCTGCTCGCCGCGCTTGCGTGCTTGACGATAGGCCTCTTCCATGGTGTCTACTCCCTTAGTCGTTTAAACAACGATATGAACCATGGTACCACGAATGAAAACCACTACAAAGATGCCTGTCCCCTTTGCGGTGGTTTAGGCGATGATGGGGGCGATGGCGCGGATGCAGGCGTCGGCTGCCGTGAAAGTAGTGCTGTCGTCGCTGACGATAAAGATGATCTTTCCTTTGATGCCAAAGTCGCCGATTTCGCTAAAGAGTACGTAGGGCTCCTTGTCAAAGCCCGAGATGGGCGAGACGGCCGTTTTGGTTGCGCTCGTGAGCTCGTCTGCCAGCACGTCAAGGGAAGCCCACTTAGACGTGTCCTTTACGGCAACGGGCACGGCCACGCGCCCAAAGGGCATCAAATGCACGAGCGTGTTCTTGGAGATGTTGGAGTTGGGCACAATGATGGTCTGTCCACAGGCATCCTCAATCGTTGTATGGCGCCAAGTGATGTCTTGGACCACGCCGGATACGCCGCCGACCTCGATATTGTCGCCGGGTTTGATGATGCCCATAAAGGTCACTTGCATGCCGCCGATAAGGTTTGACAGCGTGTCCTGAAAGCCGAGCGAGATGGCGATGCCGCCGACGCCAAGAGCGGCGACGAGCGCGTTTGCGTTAATGCCAAAGCAGTTGTCGAGGATAAAGCTGCCGCCGATCATCCAGATGACGGCGCGCGCGATGTTGATGAAGATACTCGATGCCGGAAGCGGGTTATCGTCTCGGCTAAGCAGATGGTGCAAGGTCTTGGATGCGACCTTGGCGGCGACGGCGGTGCCTATCGCCAAGATGACGGCCCAGATGATGTTGTGGACCCACCGTTGCTCAAAGAAATGAAGAATCGGCTCAAACAATTCCATGTAGGGAAAACCTCCTAATGATCGTCCAACCATGATACCCACCAAGAAGCCCGTCCGATCACATCGGACGGGCCGATAACTTGAGATGGGGTGGCCGCGGTGGCGTAAGCTGGGGCGCCGGCGAGCACGCCGGCAAGGAGTGCGGCGGTCAAGGCGAGACGGGGAAGAGAGCTTCTCGTGGCAGTTTCCTTAGTCTTTAACCAGTAGTTCCTGCTGACGCTGGATTATCGACATAATATGCGAAAACCGCCGCAAGGGCGTCTGTCCCTTTGCGGCGGTTTTGACGTTTGCGCAGATAAAACCTACCAAAATAAACCTGTCCCTTTTTGGCAGGTTTTAGCTCAGCAGCATGCGGTCGTTGGCGAGCTCGCCGCCCGAGACCT
The DNA here is from genome assembly GCA_031295725.1 of Collinsella sp. Classification (GTDB taxonomy): domain Bacteria; phylum Actinomycetota; class Coriobacteriia; order Coriobacteriales; family Coriobacteriaceae; genus Collinsella. The sequence goes on along the minus strand of JAUMNV010000127.1, from coordinate 7,439 downwards.
CCTCAAACTTCTGCAGCAGGTCGGCTACGGTGAGCGACTTCTTCTCATCGCCCGCCACGTCGTAGATCACGTGGCCTTCGTGCATCATGATCAGACGGTTGCCCAGACGGATGGCGTCGTTCATGTTGTGCGTGACCATGAGCGTGGTCAGGTGGTTCTCGTCGACGATCTCCTCGGTCAGGTTGAGCACCTTAGAGGCCGTCTTGGGGTCGAGGGCCGCCGTGTGCTCGTCGAGCAGCAGCAGGCGCGGCCTGGTGAGCGTGGCCATCAACAGGGTGAGTGCCTGGCGCTGGCCGCCCGAGAGCAGGCCGACCTTGGCGTTGAGGCGTGTGTCCAGACCAAGGTCCAGGCGCTTGAGCAACTCAACGTACTCGTCCTTTTCGGCCTTGGTGACGCCCCACGAAAGGCCGCGACGCTGGCCGCGACGCTTGGCGAGGGCCAGGTTCTCGGCGATCTGCATGTCGGCAGCGGTACCGCGCATGGGGTCCTGAAACACGCGGCCCAGGTACTTGGCGCGCTGCGACTCGCTCAGGCGCGAGATATCGGTGCCGTCGAGCTCAATAACGCCCGAATCGAGCGGGTACACGCCGGCGATCATGTTGAGCAGCGTGGACTTGCCGGCGCCGTTGCCGCCGATCACGGTTACAAAGTCGCCGTCATTCAGGGTGAGGTCGACGCCGGTGAGCGCGCGCTTCTCGGTGACGGTGCCCTTGTTAAAGGTCTTCTTGACGTGCGAGAGCTTAAGCATCTGCCTCATCCCCCTTCGTGTAGGAGCTGCGGAGCTTATAGCGCTCCCAAACCACGGGCACGCACAGGGCCACAGCGACAATCACGGCGGAGAGCAGCTTCATGTCGTTGGCGTCCATGCCCAACTGCAGCACGATGGCGCGGATAAGGAAGTACACCACGGAGCCAAAGACGGCGGAGGCAAGACGGACGCTAAACTGCGTGAGGCCGCCGGGCAGCAGACGGCCGAGCACCTCGCCGATAACAATGGCGGCAAGACCGATAACGATGGCACCGGTGCCCATACCAATGTCGGCATACTTTTGGCTCTGGCAGATGAGCGCGCCCGAAAGGCCGATGAGGGCGTTGGAGAGCACGAGGGCGATCATCTTGGTGGAGTTGGTGTTGACGCCCAGAGCGCGGATCATGTACTCGTTGTTGCCGGTGGCTCGCAGCGCCGAGCCGATCTCGGTGCCAAAGAACCAATACAGGATGGCAACGATAGCCACGGCGAGCAGGATGCCCAAGATGATGGCAACGGTGGACTGCGGCAGACCGGTCATATTGCTGACGGCCGAGAACACGGTGCCTTTGGCAAGAATGGGCGTATTGGACTTGCCCATGATGCGCAGGTTGATGGACCACAGGCTGATCTGGGTGAGGATTCCGGCGAGGATCGCAGGAATCTCAAAGACGGTGGTCAAAATGCCCGTGACGGCGCCCGCGATGGCGCCGGCGCACATACCGGCCAGCACGGCGAGCAGCGGGTCGACGTTGTTATTGACGATGAGCACAGCGCAGACGCAGCCGCCGAGGGCAAAGCTGCCGTCGCAGGTCATATCGGGAATGTCGAGCAGGCGGAACGTGATAAACACGCCAAGCACCATAATGCCCCAGAGGACGCCCTGCGAAACGGCGCCCTGCAATGCAATGAGCATGCTTCATACCTCCTAGAATAGGGTGGACACGTGATTTTCCATAATAGCGGTAACAATGTATAAAAGAGCTGCGGACAGACGTTTTGTTTTACCTGAAACAAGCAGGGCGGACGCCGGTCTACAGCGCCCGCCCCTGTGGCTCAGATATTGAATAACGCGACTAAAGCGCGAGCACGGGCTCTAGACGCATGCCGCGTATGGTATTACGCGTCCAGAGCGGAGAGGTCGATGCCCAGCGCCTCGGCCATCTCGTCGTTCTTGACGACGACCAGGTCCTTGCTCGAGAGGTGCTTGATCGGCATGTCTTCGGGCTTGGCCTCGCCCTTCAGGATCTTAACGGCCATCTCGCCCGCGGCGTAGCCCAGGTCCTCATAGTTGATGGAGAGGGTGAACAGGCCGCCGGCCATGCACATACCCTCCTCGCCAGTCACGAAGGGAAGCTTGTTTTCCTTGCAGATCTGGCCGACCTGCGAGGCGCCCGCGGCGATGGTGTTGTCGGTGGGGGAGTACAGCGCGTCGACCTTGCCCACGGCAGACTCGACGACGGACTGAATCTCATTGGAGCTCGAGACGGTGAAGTCAGTGTACTCGAGGCCCAGCTTGTCGAGCTCTTTCTTGGCGGCCTTGATCTGGACGTCGGAGTTGGACTCGGCGGTGCAGTAGAGCAGGCCGACCTTTTTTACGTCGGGCAGGACCTTCTGCATCATCTCGAGCTGCTCGGCGACCGGGGTGAGGTCGGAAGCGCCCGTGACGTTGGTGCCGGGCTTGTCGTTGTCCTGGACCAGGCCGGAGGCGGCGTAGTCGGTGATGGCGCAGCCCACGATGGGGATATCGGCCGTGGCGCCGGCGGCAGCCTGCGCGGCGGGCGTGGCGATGGCATAAATCAGGTTGACGTTGTCGCCCACAAACTTGTCGGCAATGGACTTACACGTGGACTGGTCGTTCTGGGCGTTCTTCTGGTCGATCTTGACCTTAAGGCCGCTCTTCTTGATGGCCTTGACGAAGCCGGCGTTGGCGGCATCGAGCGCGGAGTGCTCGGTGAGCTGCAGAACGCCGATGGTGTAGTCGGAACCGGCGGCAGCGGAGCCGGAACCAGAGTTGCCGCCGCATCCGGCGAGCGGGGCGAGCGCGAGCAGGCCGGCGGAGACCAGAAGGCTCCTGCGGCTGATGGTGATGTCCTTCATATCATTACCCCCAGTATAAAAATGGCTGGAAACACTGCACTGGGACAAAGTGCAAGTGGAACTATAGTAGCGCTGATGTCCATTTTTACAACAGCCTGGCGGGTTTTTTAATACAGAATCGGATGGGCAATACGGGTAGTCGAATGGGCGGCGGAGGGTCTTATGCGGCGGAGGAGGCGTCGTCCTCGTCCAAGGCGGCGAAGAGCTTCTTGCCGTCGAGCAGGCGCGTGCTGACGTTTCTCATTCGGCCAATCTCTACAGTACGCAACGTGTCATCGGCGCCTCGGGCGTCGTAGACCGTTCCCAGCAGATACGAGATGCCATCGCGCTGCCTGATGGCAAAGGGACGGAGTGTCATCCGTGCTGCTTCGGTTTCGCCGCGTGTCGTGACGCTCGAAATATCAAAACTCACCGTGGTTCCGTGGTCGATGGCCTGCTCGACGAGCTCGCACGTGTCGATGCGCTTGATGGGCGTGCGTGTTGCCTTGGTAGCCTTGCTGCCTGCGCTTGGAGCGGGTTCGGGTGTATCGAGGTAGCCGCGAACGTCGGCGCTCGCCATGGCAACTAAGTGCTGCGCCATGCTCTTGCGGATAGCGATAGGCGTGGAGCGGTTGCGCATGACCATACCGTGGAGCCGGATGATCTCTTCATCGGTGAGCGGGCGGGTAAGAAGTTTGTAGCCCACGCCGCGTTTGTACTCAATTTCGTATCCGGCATGGCGAAGCGCGGAGATGGCGGTGTAGATGCTGCGCCGCGCCGCCGAGATGGGCATGCGGGCGGGGTCGTCGGGATGGGCGAGGCGCCGGATCAACTCATCGGAAAGCATGGCCTTGTCCTCGCCGGTGTTTTCGCTTAATAGTTGCAGGATGCGAACGGCGCGATAGGCTGCCATCGAGGCGGCGCCTCTAGTCGTGGTGTCGTAGGTTTCAACAGCGGCTTCGGTCATGGTGCCCACGTCCTTTCCGTTTTGGGTGGCGACGGTATGGAGCCTAGGACGCGGGGTTTTCCCAGGGGCGTAGGGCGCTCTGGGCGGTCGGTAGTCGTCGGCAAACGGCGGGTCGAGTTTTCAACAGCCCTGGTCAACTGACCAAAAACTTGCCAAAAGCTTGACGGATGCTGTTGAAAAAAGCGTCTCTCGACCGATGTCGAGAGACGCTTATGCGATGAGCGTTGGCGTGTGGCGACGCGAGCTAGCGTCCGACGATTAGAAGTCGGCGTTGCCCACGGTGCGCGGGTGCGGCAGGACGTCGCGGATGTTGCCCGCGCCGGTCAGATACATGACCAAGCGCTCGAAGCCCAGACCGTAGCCGGCGTGCTTGCAGGAACCGTAGCGGCGCAGGTCAAGGTAGTACTTGTACTGCTCGGGATTCATGCCCAGGTCCTTGATGCGGGCCTCGAGCAGATCCAGGCGCTCCTCGCGCTGGGAGCCGCCGATGATCTCGCCGATACCGGGAACCAGGCAGTCGGCGGCGGCGACGGTCTTGCCGTCTTCGTTCATGCGCATGTAGAACGCCTTGATTTCGGCCGGGTAGTCGGTCACGAAGGTCGGGCGCTTAAAGTGCTCCTCGGTCAGGAAGCGCTCGTGCTCGGTCTGCAGGTCGATGCCCCAGCTGACGGGGTAATCAAACTGGTGGCCAGCAGCGACTGCCTGCTCCAGGATCTCGACGGCCTCGGTGTAGGTAACGCGGGCAAAGTCGGAGTTGGCGACATGGTCCAGGCGCTCGAGCAGACCCTTGTCCACAAACTTGTTGAGCATATTGAGCTCGTCGGGGCAGGTGGCCATGACGTCCTTAAGGACGTACTTGAGCATGGCCTCGGCGTTATCCATGTAGTCGTTAAGGTCGGCAAAGGCCATCTCGGGCTCGATCATCCAAAACTCGGCGGCGTGGCGCGTGGTGTTGGAGTTCTCGGCACGGAAGGTGGGGCCAAAGGTGTACACGTCGCCAAAGGCCATGGCAAAGTTCTCGGCATTGAGCTGACCGGACACGGTGAGGCTTGCATGCTTGCCAAAGAAGTCCTGGCTCCAGTCGACCTCGCCGGACTCGGTGAGGGGCGGATTTTTGGGGTCGAGCGTGGTCACGCGGAACATCTCGCCGGCGCCCTCGCAGTCACTCGTGGTGATGATGGGGGTGTTGACGTAGACAAAGCCCTGCTCCTGGAAGAAGCGGTGGATGGCGGCAGCCGCGACAGAGCGGATGCGGAACACGGCGCGGAACAGGTTGGTGCGCGGGCGCAGATGCTGCTGGGTGCGCAGGAACTCGACGGTTGCGCGCTTCTTCTGCAGCGGGTAATCCGGGGCGCTCGTGCCCTCGACCTCGATGGAGGTGGCAGAAAGCTCGAAAGGCTGGGGCGCATCGGGGGTCAGTTTGACGGTGCCGGTGCAAATGAGTGCGGCCGAGACGTTTTGATGGGCGATCTCGTCGTAGTTGTCGAATGCCTCGCGGTTCATGACGACCTGCAGGTCGCGGAAGCAGCTGCCGTCGTTGAGCGTAACAAAGCCAAAGTTCTTCATGTCGCGGACGGACTTGACCCAGCCGGCGACGGTGACGGTCTGGCCGCCGAGCGGCTCGGCATCGGCATAGAGCTGCGCGATTTTGGTGCGGTTCACGTATCCTCCCATAACGGTTGAATGATAGTTATCCATACAGTTCGATATTCTAGCAGCTCGGCTCATTTGGGCTATGCAGATAAGGCATTGGCGGGATGGTTTTTCAAACGAAAAGCGCCCGCGGCCAAATGGTCGCGGGCGCTTAACGAGGTGCCTTTTTGCTGTGTGGCGCGGGGCCTGGCTACTTGGTCTTGGCAACCAGCAGCGGGTCGCCAAGCTTGACGAGCGGGTTGCCGCCGATAAGCGTTCCGGACTCGCCGACATGGTCGATGCTCTTAAGACGGTCGAGCTCGGAGACGATGACGGTCACGATGTCCTCGTGACCAGCGGCCTTAATGGCCTCGCGGTCGAAGCTGATGAGCGGCTGGCCTGCCTTGACCACATCGCCCATCTCGACAAAGCGGGCAAAACCCTTGCCGTTCATTTCCACGGTGCCCAGGCCAACATGGATGAACACGCGCAGGCCGTCCTCGGTGATCATGCCGATGGAGTGGTTGGTGACAGTGGTGGCACCGATGCGGCCGTTGGCGGGCGCATAGATGGTGCCGGTAATGGGCTCGATGCCATAGCCCTGGCCAAGCATGCCCGAGGCGATCGTCTCGTCGGGAACCTCGTTCAGGTTGACGAGCACGCCGTTGACGGGGGCATAGATGACGCCTTCGCGGGTAGCGAAGCTTGCTGCGGGCGGAACGGACGCCTCGCCGGTCGAGGTGAAGGTGGACTTAAGCGAATCGAGCAGACCCATAGTTGCCTCCAACTTAAATAGGCGCATATCGCGCGTTTGGTTTGCCGGAAACGTTTCACATGTGTTTCGCGGCTTGGTCAACGCCCCTATTCTACGCTGCTCAACGATACCTCTGAACTGGGATTATGTGATATATCAGTTGAAGGGAAACTTATTGCCGGAGTGTTTCTGCGCCACGGGTTCAAGTGGGGTACGCTTGAAGGCGAAAAACAAGGGCGCATAATTTGCGCGAAGGGAGCACATATGATTGTCGAGAACCATGCGCTGTGGGGCGAGGAGCCGACCGAGGATTATCCGGCGACGTTTACGTATTTGGGTGCCGAGCCGTTGCCCGATAAACCGAATGGCCGCCGCCCCGCTGTGATTATCTGTGGCGGAGGTGCGTTTACGCATATCGCTCCGCATGAGCAGGATCCTGTGGCGTTTGCGTTTTTGGATCACGGTTACCAGGCCTTTGTGCTCAACTATGTCACGAGTTCTACGGGTGACGTGAGCTTTCCGCACCCCCAGGCAGATCTTGCCAAGATGGTCGCCACGGTGCGCGCCAACGCCGACGAGTGGCATGTCGATCCTAAGCGCGTGTGCGTCGTGGGCTTTTCTGCTGGCGGCATGATTTGCGCCTCGCTGGCAACACAGTGGAAGACCGGCCCCTTTGCGGCACTTGCCGGGGCGCGTCCGGACGACATTCGTCCCGATGCCGTGGTGCTGGGCTATCCATTGCTCGACTTTGCCTATGTGCGCGACATGCAGACGCGCGATCCGCGCATTGACTTGCGTGTGCCCAAGACGGGCGGCAAGACGGGGCGCGATTTGCTCAACGACTACCTGTCGATGGTGACGGGCGGCGAGGCAACTGACGAGCATCTGGCCGACATCTGCCCCACCACGCATGTTTCGCGTCAGATGCCACCGACCTTTGTGTGGGGCGTGTCCGACGACAAGACGGCGCCGATCACGCAGGTCTACCCGTTTGCGCAGCGCATGGCCGAGGAGGGCGTTGCATGCGAGATGCACGTCTTCGACCAGGGTGGTCACGGCCTTTCGCTCGGCAACGCCAACACCGCGGTCGACAACGAGGACAAGCAGGTGGCGGTCCGTCCCTGGATCCGCCTAGCCTTCTGCTTCCTCGAGCGCCATCTGTAAGAGTCCCGGCATCCAAGCCCTTCAATAACTTGCGGTGAAATAGTTCCTATCTGGGGCATCAACCAGCCCATCCAGGAACTATTCCACCGCAACTT
>JAUMNV010000107.1 GCA_031295725.1 Collinsella sp. | reverse complement strand
TGGCGATACTCATATTTCCCAGGTGACCGAGCTGGTCGATAAGGCCAAGGACGGCTTTGCCACCCTCAACGGCGCGGTTGACGCGGCGGAGAAGGTCGCCCCCGTCCTTCCCCAGATGCTCGGCGCCAACGGCCAGACGCGCAACTACCTTATGTACGCCATGAACAACGTCGAGATTCGTGCCTGCGGCGGCTTTGGCGGTTCGCAGGGCCTGATTTCGGTCACCGACGGTCAGATGTCGATTGGCGAGTTTGTTCCCCGCATTGGACTCAGCGAGGATGAGGCGGTCGAGAGCGTCGACGAAGAGGATGAGGCGCTGTTCGGCAACCACAGCAACCTGTACAACTCGGGCAATACCTATTCGCCTGATTGGCCCCGCAACTCGCAGCGTGTCGCCGCGCTGTGGAAGTCCCAGTATGGACAGGACGTTGATGGCGTCATCGGTATCGACCCGGTGTTCCTGCAGTATCTGCTGGGCCTGGTCGGTAACGTGTCACTGCCCGACGGAACGGTTGTCGACGGCACCAACGCCGCAAAGGTCCTCATGCACGATGCGTACTGGAACTATCCGGTCGAGGAGTCGGACGGCATCTTTGCATCCGTCGCCAGCGCTGCCTTCGACAAGGTCCTTGGCGGTATCGGCGATGTCGATGTTACGAAGCTTGTCAGCGCCGTTGAGCGCGGTGCCGAAGAGGGCCGCCTGATCGCGTGGATGAGAAACGATGATGAGCAGAATGCCATCAAAGAGACGGGCATTGACGCTTCGCTGCCCGATCCGGATGATCCGAGTGCCGATCCCGTTGCCGGCGTTTACTTTAACAACCTGAGCTTCTCCAAGCTCGACTGGTATCTGAACGCCGACACTCAGATTGGTCAGGGCGTGAAGAACGGCGACGGCACGTGCTCCTATCACATCACCGTTACCCTGACGAACATCATGACGCAGGAGGAGGCTGGCAAGCTGCCCGACTACGTTGCGGCGAGCGCGCCCGATGCCGCGCGTGACGACGAGCGTCTGAATGTCTCGTTGTTTGCCCCGACGGGTGGCAACATCAGTGACCTTACGGTTGAGGGTACCCAGTTTGGTCTTGGTGCCGCTACGTGGCATGGAATCCCCTTCTATTCGGGCACCGTTGACCTGCATGCTGGCGAGACGACGACGATCACGTATACGCTGACCACGTCGGCCGAGGCGGGGGACAAGCCTCTTACGCTGCGTCAGACCCCTACATGCCAGGCGGCTCGCGACAGCGCGTCGGCGTAGGGTTTTTCTGGTAGCGCAGATAATCGAGTACCATTTTGGGGCGGACAGGCAATCTGTCCGCCCCTATTTTGTAAGGAGAGCGCATGAAGTACTTTGGCACCGACGGCTTTCGCGGTGAGGCCAACGTTGGGCTGACGGTAGAGCACGCTTATAAGATTGGCCGTTTTGTGGGCTGGTATTACGGCGCCAACCGCGAGCGCAAGGCACGCGTCATCGTGGGCAAGGACACGCGTCGCTCGAGTTATATGTTCGAGGCGGCGCTGGTGAGCGGTCTGGTCGCGAGCGGTGCGGACGCCTATATGCTGCACGTGATCCCCACGCCGGGCGTGGCGCATCAGACCGTGGAGGGCTGCTTCGATTGCGGCATCATGATCAGCGCGAGCCACAACCCGTTTTGCGATAACGGCATTAAGCTCGTCAACAGCGACGGCTTTAAGATGGACGAGGACGTACTGGAGCTCATCGAGGACTACATCGATGGCAAGAGCGAGGTGCCGCTGGCCACGGGCAACCACATCGGCGCCACGGTGGACTACATGCAGGGTCGCAACCGCTACATTGCTTCGCTCATCGCCAGCGTGAACTTTTCGCTGCAGGGCGTCAAGATCGGTATCGACTGCGCCAACGGCTCGGCTTCCTCGGTGGCCAAGCCGGTGTTCGACGCGCTGGGCGCTGACGTGCGCGTGATCAACGCCGCGCCCGATGGTTTTAACATCAACGTCGACTGCGGCTCCACGCATATGGAGCGTCTGCAGCGCCATGTGGTGGAGCAGGGCCTGGACGTGGGTTTTGCCTACGACGGCGATGCCGACCGCTGCCTGGCCGTGGATGAGCGCGGTCGCGTGGTAGACGGCGACCAGATCCTGTACGTGTGCGGCGTGTATCTGAACAAGCACGGGCGACTCTCGGGCGGTACCGTGGTGCCGACGATTGCCAGCAACTTTGGCCTGGTCAAGTCGCTGGAGCTTGCCGGTCTGAGCGCCGTGACCAGCGGCGTGGGCGACCGTCACGTGTATGCCAAGATGCGCGAGGGCGGCTACAGCCTGGGTGGCGAGCAGACGGGCCATACGATCTTTGGCGATATCGAGCGCACGGGCGACGGCATTATGACCTCGCTGCGCGTGATGGAAGTGATTCGTGCCGAGCGCGAGACGCTCTCGCAGCTCACGGCTCCGTGCAAGCTGCTGCCGCAGGCGCAGGTGGCCGTGCACGTGGCGGACAAGGACGCCGCGCTCGAGAACATGGGCGTGCAGAACGCCATCGCCGAGGCCGAGGCTGCGCTGGCAGGCGAGGGCCGCGTGCTCGTGCGCAAGAGCGGAACCGAGTCGGTTATCCGCGTGCTGGCCGAGGC
>JAUMNV010000079.1 GCA_031295725.1 Collinsella sp. | reverse complement strand
GGTTGTCGCCGTTGGCGATGCCGCAACCTGCTCGGTTGTTAGCTGGTGCGCCAACCAGTGGTGCGGCCGAACCGAGTGCGCGCTGTTGCCGACGACCTTCGACGCCATGCTCACGGTCGCGACGACCATGAAGCCGCTCGTCGCCTCGTCGGCGAATGCGCTTCCCGCCATCGCGTTCCGTCCCGAACCGGGCTTGGTCGTGTGTGACCTCGACCTTGTTCGCGATGCGGACCCCGAGGACCTCAAGCTCGGCTATGTGGTACTTGTTGGCACCATGCTTTCGAGCAGTAAGTCCCGCTGGAATCAGTTTACTGAGACCGTCCCCGAGATTCTCGCGGGCGAAGAGGTCGCACTCGTCAATGCCGTTCAATGGTCTCAGACTGCCCGTAAAGACGTGCTGACGGCAACGAACCCGAGCGCCCGCCATGCTCTCGATTTTGGCAAAACGGGGGAGCGTACCCTGCGCGCCTGCTTGGGCGATGCCGCTTCGCAGGTCCCTGCCTACCAGCTGTTGTCCGAGGGCATGCGCTTTGAGGCGCGCCTAGCACATGATGCCTGCGATTTCGATATCGATTACGTCTTTGAGGTCGATGACTGCCTGGAGGACTTTGGCATCGAGGAGCTTGCCTTCGATCTGGAGCCTGCCGTTTATATCGAGGAGTTCCGTAGGCAGCAGTTTGTTCGCTCGAACCGCAGTATGTTGCCGCTGCCCGCTGCACTCGGCGCCATTCGTCTAACGAGCGTTGAGGACGAGGTTCTTGAGCGCCATGCTCACGCCTACTTGGCTGCTCGCAAAGAACTTCTCTAAGATTTATTGACATCCATCGTCTTTCGTATCATGTTGAGGGGCGGGTTTCCAATCGGTTGCGGATCGCATGCGATTCCGTCGTTCGGTTGAGACCCGTCCCGTCTATATTGAGACAACAAGAAAGGAATCTGCATGTCTGAGTTTGCTGCCGGTCCTGCCGGTCGTATCGAGCGTGTCCGTGCCCTTATGGCCGAGCGTGGCTACGACGCCATCGTGGTGCGCGACGAGGCCAACCTTCGTTGGCTTACGGGCGTGAAGGGCGTCTTCGACTACACCTTCGAGTTCCCGCACGCGGCGTTTATTACGGCCGACCAGTGCCTGTTCCACACCGACTCGCGCTACCTCAACAGCTTTGAGGAGAACACGCCCGCCGGCAGCCCCTGGGTCTACGACATGGATGAGGGCACCATCCCCGGTTGGGTCGCCGGCAAGATCGCGGCCAACAAGTGCCGCGTCTGCGCTGTCGAGGATGATATGCAGATTAATTTCTACCAGGGCATTCAGCGCGGCCTGGAGGACCGCTCCGTCGCCTGCATGCTGCCGCTGATGCACGACGACATCCGCAAGATGCGCGCCATCAAGGATGCCGAGGAGATTGAGCTCATGCGCCACGCACAGTCGATCACCGACGCCGCCTTCCAGCACATGCTCGGCTTTACTAAGCCTGGTATGACCGAGAAGCAGGTTCGCAACGAGCTCGAGAACTTTATGTTCGCCAACGGCGCCGACAGCCTGGCCTTCGGCTCCATCGTGGCGAGCGGCCCCAACACCGCCAACCCGCATGCCGTGCCGAGCGACCGCGTGATTGAGAAGGGCGACTTCGTCCTCATGGATTACGGTGCGGGCTACTGCGATTATCGTTCCGACATGACGCGCACCGTCGTGATGGGCGAGCCTACCCAGGAGCAGCTCGACCTGTACGCGCTCGTGCGCCGTACGCACGAGGAGTGCGTCGCCGCCATCCATCCGGGCGTCGAGGGCAACGACATTTTCAAGCTTTCCAAGAAGATCATCGGCGATGCCGGCTATGGCGATTACTACAACCATGGTCTGGGCCACGGCGTGGGCATCGACATCCATGAGCTGCCCAACTTCAACCGCAGCAAGAACACCATCGAGGTCGGCTCGGTTATCACCATGGAGCCCGGCGTCTACCTGCCCGGTGTGGGCGGCGTGCGCCTGGAGGACTACGGCGTGGTCACCGAGAACGGCTATGAGCCCTTCACCAAGACCCCGCACGACCTGCACATCATCGATTGCTAGCCCATTTCGATAGATTTTTTTGGGCGGGGCGTCCGGAGCAATTCGGACGCCCCGCGTTCTCTTTTTATGCGCTCGCTGCAGGCGCCGTCTGCAAGTGTATAATTTCGGTCGTATGTAATTTGGACGCTTGTGCGTTCTGCCCATAACAAGAAAGGTCGCTATGCCTACCATTTCTACCGCCGACTTCAAGAACGGCCTCGGTCTCCGCATCAAGGACAAGGTCTACACCATCGTCGAGTTCCAGCATGTCAAGCCGGGCAAGGGCGGCGCGTTTGTGCGCTACAAGACCCGCGACATCAAGAGCGGCCGCGTCGTCGAGAACACCTGCAACGCCGGCACCAAGTTCGAGAGCGTCATGCTCACCACCCGTGAGTTCCAGTACCTCTACAACGATGGCGCCGACTACATCTTCATGGACAATGAGACCTATGAGCAGGTTCCCGTTCCCGAGGACATGGTGGGCGAGAACTCCAAGTGGCTGCGCGAGAACGACATCTGCCAGCTGCTCTTCGCCGACGATGAGCTCATGGGCGTGACTCCGCCGATGTTCATCGAGACCACCATCGTCCAGACCGACCCGGGCTTTAAGGGCGACACCGTCCAGGGTTCCACCAAGCCGGCCACGATCGACACCGGCGCTGTCATCCAGGTCCCCATGTACCTCAACGAGGGCGAGGTCATCAAGGTTGACACCCGCGACGGCAAGTTCGTCTCCCGCGTCTAGCAACCAAATCTTCTAGGAGGACTCATGCCCCAGGAAATCAAGATTGACGGCATCGGCATTTCGCCCGATGTTCTGACCGCCATCGTCTCGCGCGCCGTGTCCGATGTCGAGGGCATCGCCTCCGTTGGCGTCAAGGACCTTGCCACCAACCTTGTCTCCATGATGCTCTCGTCCAAGGCCCCGGCTTCCGAGCCGGCGGTCGAGGCCGAGGTCGTCGGCGACAAGCTCGCACTCACCGTGCGTGTCGTGGTGTTCTTTGGCTATCCGTTCAAGAAACTCGCCGAGGCCGTTCGCGCCGCCGTGGTCGCCGCCATCGATGCCCAGGTGGGCGTTGAGGTTGAGCGTGTTGACGTTTGCATCGACGGCCTCGTTTTCCCCAAGGAGTAACCTTTGAGCCTTAAGGTTTATCGCGGGCGCACGCTTGCCCGCAGTCAGGCGCTGCAGCTGCTGTTTCAGGCCGAGGCCACGGACAGCCCGCTCGAGCGCGTCCTCGAGGGTGATTTCCTGATCTCGAAGGGTCCCCTCGACCCCTATGCGCTGGAGCTGTGCCGCGGTGCCTACGAGCATATCGACCGCATCGACTGCGCCCTGCGTTCCGTTGCCAAGAACTGGGATCTTATGCGCATGCCCGGCGCCGATCGCAATCTGCTGCGTATCGCCGTTTACGAGATGCGTTTCCTCACCGACGAAGAGGTCTCGGACGCCATCGTGATCAACGAGGCCGTCGAGCTTGCCAAGGCCTATGGCACCGACCAGTCCGCGTCGTTCGTCAACGGCGTGCTGGGCAAGATCGCTCGCAGCGAGGAGCTGCCGGGCGAGGACATGTACCAGGAGCTGCTAGCCGAAGATCGCGCCCGCGAGGAGGCCCAGGCTGCCGAGGCTGCCGCAAAGGTTGCGGTTGCTCAGGCTGCCGCCGGTGTACTTGCCGAGGATGCGGACGCTGCTGAGGCCGTCGAGGCCGACTCCGTCGAGGAGTAGCCATGCCAGAGGGTTCCGTCCGCAACTTCGACGAGATCTCGGACCGTCTGGACCAGATAATCGCTACCGTTCGCTCCAAGGATACGTCCTTGGAGCGTTCACTCGATCTGTTTGACGAAGCGATTGAGCTGGGCTCCCGCGCGGTCGATATGGTCGACAAGTTTGAGCTGACGCCACGAGAAGCCGACAAGCTCGAGCAGGAATACGATGAGGATGCGGCAAACGAATCCCAGGATAGCTAGGCCGCATCTCCGGATACGAATGGTTGATGGCATTCATGAAACGCGTGCGTCTTGATGACGAACTGATTTCACAGGGCATCTGCGCCGATCGCGCGGATGCCCTTCGCACTCTTATGGCCGGCTTGGTCTCGAGTGGCGGCGAGCGCTTGACTTCGCCGGGCCTTAAGGTGACCCCGGGTCTGCCGTTGCACATGAAGGGGCGCATTCCATATGTTGGCCGCGGCGGTCTTAAGCTCGAAGGCGCGCTTGATGCGTTTGGTATCAATCCGACGGGCCTTGCCTGTCTGGATGTGGGCTGCTCTACCGGCGGCTTTACCGATTGCCTGCTCAAGCGCGGAGCTGCGACCGTTGTCTCGGTGGACGTGGGTCGCGCCCAGTTCGATTGGTCGTTGCGTCAGGACGATCGCGTGACGCTGCATGAGCGCACAAACGTGACGCAGCTGCCTGAGCTTGGCTATGCCGGCGCCATCGACCTGGCTGTGTGTGATGTCTCGTTTACCAGCATCGCGAACATTATCGATGCGGTACTGGCGTGCCTGGCTCCTACGGGTGCATTCTGCACGCTCGTAAAGCCGCAGTTTGAGGCTCCGGCGGCGCTGGTGGGCGAGGGCGGCATTGTGACCGAGCCCGCCGTGCGCCGCGATACACTCGTGGCGGCGGTTGAACTCTTTGCTGCCAAGGGCCTGTTCCCGGTCGATGTGTGCGTGTCACCCATTCATGGTGCCAAGGGCAACGTTGAGTTTTTCGTGTACGGCACGAGATTTGAACCCGGCGACCGCTCGCAAGACGAGCTGCAATCCCAGGTATCGGTTTTGAGTGAGAAAGCTGCAACGCTATGAAGGTCTTTCTGGTTCCCAATTACTACAAGCAAGAGGCGGTCGAGAGCGGCCTGATGCTCGAGCTTTGGCTGACGCGCCAGGGCTATGAAGTCGCATGGGCTGCCGACCAGCGATCGAAGATTCAAAGCACGCCTGATATTGATGGCTCCGATCTGGTCATTACGCTCGGCGGGGACGGTACGTTGCTGCGCGCTGCCCGCATCCTCAACCATCGCGAGATTCCTATCCTCGGTCTTTCCTATGGTCACCTGGGCTTTTTGACGGCTGCGAGTCCCGAGGAGCGCGACATTCTGCAGGTCGTGAGCGACGCCCTGTCCGGCGAGCTGCATGTGAGCCGTCGCGCTACCATCGCCGCGGATATCGTGTCCGTGCGCGAAGACGGTACGAAGGATGTCGTGCGCACCTTCGCCCTCAACGACATGGCGCTTACGCGCGGCCCCCTGTCCGATATGGTCGAGTTTGACATCACGGTGTCGGGCCACCATATCGATCGACTGCGTGGTGACGGCGTGGTCGTGTCCACGGCGACTGGTTCTACGGGTTACGCGCTCAGTGCCGGTGGCCCCATCGTGAGCCCCGACTATACGGGCATGGTCTGCGTACCCATTGCGCCGCACACCATTCAGGCCCGTGCCTTCTTGACTTCGCCGAGTGATGTCGTCGAAATCTTTATGTCCGATGATCGCCCGAGCGTGCCGGCGATCGCCATCGATGGACAGTTTATTACCTGCGATGGCACGGTCGAGAGCGTGGCTGTGCGTCGCGGTCCCGGTGATGTGTTGCTGCTGGATTACGGCCCCGAGAGCTTCTATAACTCGGTGAGCCGCGTTTTCTACGGAGTCCGTCATGATCGATGAGCTGCAGGTTTCTAACATTGCACTCATTCGCGAGGCGACGCTGGTGCCGAGTGCCGGCTTGACCGTCCTGACCGGTGAGACCGGTGCTGGCAAGACCGCACTGCTTTCGGCGCTCAAGCTTATTTTGGGCGAGCGCGCCGATTCGTCGACGGTTCGCGAGGGCGAGGCGCTTGCCAGCGTCGAGGCGCGCCTGTTCGACGGCCCGCACGACACGGAGGGCTTCACCGTGCAGCGCAGTCTTTCTGCCGAGGGCCGCAGCCGCGTGAAGATTGACGGCCGTATCGCCAGTGTGCGCGAGCTTTCGGAGCGCGTTGGCGTGATGATGGATCTATGTGGCCAGCATGAACATCAGCGCCTGCTCGACCCGGCGCACCATGTTGCCATGGTCGATGCTTGGGCTGGGCGCGCGGCGTTTGAGGCACTCGAGAAGTATCGCACCTGCTTTAAGGCTTCGCGTGCCGCCGCCAAGGAGCTTCGCCGTGTGGAGGAAGCCTCGCGTGCGCAGGGGAGTCGCGTCGAGGAAGCGCGTTTTGCCCTCGAGCGTATCGCCGAGGTCGACCCCAAGCCAGGCGAGTACGAGGAACTCGAGGAGCTGCTGCCTCGCTCGGAGCACGCCGAGGTCTTGGTGGCGACGGCAAACGAGGCCCATGCATCGCTTGCTGCCGAAGGGGGGGCGCTCGATGCCGTGAACGGCGCCGTGGCCGAGCTTTCCCGCATGGCGACCGTTGACCGCAAGCTAGGTGACATCGCAGACGCACTTTCGGACGCCTGCATCTCACTCGAGGACTGCGCCAACGAGCTGCGCGCCTATCGCGATGGTGTTGCGTTTGACCCTCGTGAGCTCACTCGCATGCGCGAGCGGTATTCCGACCTTAAGGGACTTCTGAGGCAGTGGGGTCCCACCATGGATGACGTGTTTTCCATGCGCGATCGCTCGCAAGAGCTGTTGTCGCTGGTAGACGATGGTGATGAGCAGATCAAGAAGGCGCGTGAAGCGCTTGGCGCAGCGGAGCATGAACTGTTTGCCGCTGCCAAGGCACTTAAGCGCGCACGCAATACGGCGGCCCCGCGCTTCTGCCACGAGGTTGGCCGCCAGATGGCGCGCTTGGAGATGGGTAGTGCCGAGCTCGTCTGGGAGTCGCGCGATCTTCCCCGTGCTGAGTGGACGCCCGTTGGTCCTTCGAGCTACGAGCTGCTATACCGCAGCGGTGCCGGCTTGACGCCACGTCCCCTGCGCCGCATTGCGTCGGGCGGCGAGCTCAGCCGCGTCATGCTTGCAAGCAAGGTTGTCCTCGGTAACGCGGACGGTGTCGATACGCTGGTGTTTGACGAGGTCGATGCCGGTGTCGGTGGCTCCACGGCGCGTGCGCTCGCAGGCGTGCTGGCAGATCTCGCCGCTACGCATCAGGTGATTGTCGTAACCCACTTGGCGCAGGTCGCCGTCATGGCTGACAAGCATTATGTCGTCAGCAAGGAACCGGGCGATGTTCCCCAGACGCATTTGGACGAGGTAACCGGCGAAGCGCGTACTGCCGAGATCGCCCGCATGTTGAGCGGCGATCAGTCCGAGGCAAGCTTGGCCCACGCAAAGCAGATGCTTGCCGAGGCGCGTGCCTAGGCCGAGCCGCTATATACATGTCCAACCCGGCCGCCACGAAACCGGCCCATCTACTACGTTTGGCAGGGCATCGGCGACCACACCAAGAATTGCAAAAAGAAAACCGCAGGTAGAACGCCTGCGGTTTTCTCTATTTTGGGTGTATGGTTGGCGCTTACAGTTAAAACGTAGTTGATGGACGGGTTTCGTGGCGAGGGGCGTCTATCGGCTCTCCAATTTACCTACTCCACAACCTTATCCGGCTGGATGAGCTCCTCGTAGTAGCTGATATGTTCGCGAGCGTCTTCAATCTCGGGCAGCAGGAAGTTGTAGATGACTTCGATGATCATCGTGGCGCTGATCTTGGAGAACGCAAAGTCGCCCGTCGTCAGCAGCGCTTCGTGGTTGACGGTATTAAAAGTGTAGTCTGCCAGGCGCGCGAGCGGGGATTTACTGTCGCTGCTGATGACGACTACGGTTGCGCCGCAGTTGCGAGCCGCTTTTGCCATGCGATTCAGTCGGCGCGATTTGCCGGAGTTTGAGATTAGCACGATGACGTCACCCGGGCGCAACGTGAGCGCAAAGCCGATTGATGTCTCGCTAATGGTGCTCGCCATGCAGCGCAGGCCCAGCTGCGAAAACTTAAACGTCGCATCGAGCGCGACCGCGTTCGTATTGCCCACAGCCGCAAACTCAATAACCCCTGCATGCTTAAGGGCATGCACAACAGCCGCCAGCGTATCGTGGTCGATCCCGTCGATAGTCGCATTAAGCTCGCTCACCTTGGCAGCCAGGATGTTCTTGAGGCTCTGCTCCATATTGTCGAGCGAGACCTCGTCGGTCAGGCCCTCGTTGCGCTGGCTTTCCAAATCCCTCGCCAACGAAAACTGAAAGCTGCGGAAGCTGCCAAACCCAAGCTTGCGGCAGAAGCGCGAAACGGTCGCCTCGGACGTGGCAGCGGCGCGCGAGAGCTGAGCGGCCGTGAGGCGTGGCGCCTCGGACTGGTGCTCCAATATATAGTCGACAATGCGCTGCTCGGACTCGCTGTATCCCTGATGGGTGCTAATGAGGGAAAGTGCGCTCTTGCTACTATCGGTCATGGATGGCTCCTGGTTGGCATGAAAATCTAGCTTGATTTGCAATGCCATAGTATACGGGCATTTTCAATTACAAGATACACCTTGCCGTTTCAAGTGTTGATGGTAAACTTTCACTTACCGTTTACGGTTATGAAAGAACCTTTCACCGGAGATTTGCACCTTAGCTCTTCTCACGCGGACGGTAGGTTGGTATCTTTCAGTTGTGGAAAAACGCGCATCGAAGCGCGTGTAGGGGAGCGCCCGCGGGCGCTGTACTCAAGAAGGAGGGACACATGGCTAAGTTTGACATCATCGCCGCGACCGGTTGCCCGACCGGCATTGCGCACACCTTCATGGCGAAGGAGGCGCTGGAGAAGGCAGCTGCCGAGCGCGGTCTGACCATTAAGGTCGAGACTCATGGCCAGGTCGGTGTCGAGAACGAGCTCACCAAGAGTGAGATCGCTGGTGCCAAGGCCGTCGTCGTCGCAGCCGACAAGGATGTCCAGGCTGAGCGTTTCGCCGGTAAGCCCATGGTTTCCGTTGGTGTTTCCAAGGCCCTGTCCGTTGAGGCCGCCGGTAAGCTGATTGACCGCGCGCTCGCCGCCAAGGGCGACAGCACGGTTGCGGCTGCTGCCGATGTCGAGGACGAGGTCGAGGAGAAGGAGTCCATCGGCCACGTCATCTACAAGCACCTCATGAACGGCGTCAGCCACATGCTGGTCTTCGTCGTTGCCGGTGGTGTTCTGACCGCTGTCTCGTTCCTGTGGGGCATTACGTCCTTCGATTCGACGGCGTCTGACTACAACAGCTTTGCTGCGATGCTTAAGATCATCGGCGGCATCGCCATGAACCTTATGGTTCCGGTGCTTTCCGCCTACATCGCCGAATCCATCGGCAAGCGCCCGGCGCTCGTCCCCGGTTTCGTTGCCGGTATGATTGCCATCCAGGGCCTGCCTGTTAACGCCGAGACCGGCATGATCGACGCCGGTGGCGCCGGCGTGGGCTTCGGCTTCCTGGGCGGCATCGTCGGTGGCTTCCTCGCCGGCTATGTCATCCTGCTGCTCGAGAAGGTCTTTGCCGGCCTGCCCAAGAACCTGGACGGCCTTAAGGCTATCTTCCTGTACCCGCTGTTCTCGACGGCTATTGTCGGCCTAGTCATGCTCGGCATTTCCGGCCCCATGGCTGCCATCAACACCGCCATGATGGACTTCCTCAAGGGCCTGTCCGCCTCTGGCGCCGTTGTCCTGGGTCTTGCTATTGGCTGCATGTGCGCCTTTGACATGGGCGGCCCGGTCAACAAGGCTGCTTATGTCACCGGTACCGCTATGCTCACCGAGGCTCTGGCCGCCGGTGTTGGCACCGATACCTATAACTTCGGCACCAACTTCATGGCTGCCGTCTCCGCCGCCTGCATCGTTCCGCCGCTGATCACCACCTTTGCCGTCGTTGTCGGCAAGAAGTACTTCAGCCAGGAGGATCACGACGCCGGTGTCGTCAACCTCATCCTTGGTTGCACCCACATCACCGAGGGCGCCATTCCGTTCATGACCAAGAACATCTGGCCCGTCATGCCCATCATGATGCTCGGTTCCTCTATCGCTTCGATCCTGACCATTATGTTCAACGTTCACGATCCGGCGCCTCACGGTGGCTTCCTGGTCCTGCCCGTTGTCGAGAACGGTCCGCTGTGGGTCCTCGCGATCCTCATCGGCGCCGTGGTCGGTGGCATCCTGTTCGTGGCTTTCAAGAAGTACGACTTCGAGAAGAACCAGAAGGCCGCTCCTGCAGCCAAGCCCGTTGGGGCCCCCAAGGCCGCTGCCGTCGAGGCCCCCAAGGCCGAGGCTGCCGACTTCGTGAAGGTCGAGAATGTCTTTGTTGCCGAGGACTTCGCTTCTCGTGACGAGGCTCTGAGCTTCGTTTCCAACCAGGCCGTCAAGGCCGGTATCGCAAGCGACGCCGACGCCGTGATGAACGCCTTCCTGGCCCGCGAGGCCGAGGGCACCACGGGCATGATGGAGGGCTTCGCCATCCCGCATGCCAAGTCCGACGCCATTACCGAGGCTGCCGTCATCGTCGTCAAGGACGAGTCCGGCGTGACCGGTTGGGACACCATGGACGGCGCTCCCGTCAACGTGGCTATCGCCCTGCTCATCCCCGGTGCCCAGGCCGGCACTACGCACCTCAAGATCCTGTCCAAGGTCGCCGAGGCGCTCATGGACGAGGACTTCCGTGCCACTGTCAAGGGTTCCACCGACGCCGCCGAGATCGCCAAGACGATCAACGCTCGCCTGGTCTAATCCAGCAGTTAGCGAATAATATCGCCCCTGTAACAAAGGCGGAGACCCTCTCCAGGGCCTCCGCCTTTTTCATCCCCAAATAAGTTGCGGTGAAATAGGGACTGTTTAAACGATTCAACCCCAAATTCTGTCCCTATTTCACCGCAACTTATAAAAGGGCATAGAGGGGGCTACCTATCGAGTCTTTGTCGCGAACAGATCATTAGCCAGAATTCCGTTCGCACGATATTGCTCTGGACCGACCGAGTTTCTGCAGCTTGCTCGCCCACAGGGGGCCGGGCGCGGCCAGTGAGATTTATCGCGAGTTCCGCACGAGCCGAAGAGCACTTAATGTGCTCTTCGTGCGAGCAGGACTGTAGAGCAGGAAATCTCACTGGCCGCACCCGGCCCCCTGTGGGCGAGCAAGCGGACGACAAACACATCTGTCCAACAATTCGTCCGAAACATAATGAAAAACCGTTTGATGTGAGTTAATATAAACAACGTCGTGAATCTGACTCCTGCCACATACATGACAGGGGTTAAACACAAAAAAGGAGTCAACTATGGTTTCTGAGAAGGCTACCCTCGTTAATCCTCAGGGTCTGCACATGCGTCCGGCTGGTCTGTTCGCCTCCACCATGGGCAAGTACGCCTGTGACGTGACGGTCGTCACCCCCGAGAAGGAGGTCAACGGCAAGTCCCCGATGGCCCTCATGGCTGCTGGTATCCCCTGCGGCACCGAGGTCGAGGTCAAGTGTGACGGCGCTGACGAGGCCGAGGCTCTGGCTGCTGCCATCGAGCTCATCAAGAGCGGTCTTGGCGAGTAGAACTCAAACGGGTCGCATGTTGAACAACTAAGTTCATATTTGGGGGCGCAGTGACCTGTTGTAAGGTAACTGCGCTCTTTTGTCATGGATATGGCAAAACGCTTTATCACATGACACGGAGAGAGGAATGGGAATGTATCAGGGAGTCAACGCTTCCGAGGGCATCGGTATCGGCACCGTCATGGTCGCCGTCGATCCCGACTTGACGTTTGAGCCGCATGAGGTTGCTGATTCGGCAGCAGAGAAGGAGCGCTATCAGTCCGCTCTTTCGGTCTTCTGCGAGAAGACCCAGGCTCAGGCCGACCACATGAAGGAGACGGTGGGCGAGGCCGAGGCCGAGATCATGAGCGGACATATTGTCCTGGCTCAGGATCCGGGTATGACCGACGCCATCAACGCCGCCATTGACGGCGGTACCTGTGCCGAGCAGGCGCTCATGGACACCTCGACCATGTTCGAGAACATGTTCCTGTCCATGGACGACGAGATGTTCCGTCTGCGCGCGGCCGACATCGCCGACATCCGCACCGGTATTCTGGCCGAGCTGCTGGGCAAGGAGGTCGTCGACCTCTCCGTCCTGCCCGAGAACACCGTCGTTGTCGTGCATGACCTCACGCCGTCCATGACCGCCACGATCGATAAGGCCCACGTTGCCGGTATCGTCACCGAGACCGGTGGCCGCACGTCGCACTCCGCGATCATCGCGCGTGCCCTCGAGATCCCGGCTGTCCTTTCGGTTTCCAACAGCTGCACCGCGCTGCGCAACGGTATGACCGTTGTCGTCGACGGTGGCAAGGGTATCGTTGAGGCCGATCCCGACGAGGAGACGCTCGCTGCCTACACCGCCAAGGCCGAGGCCTTCGCTGCCGAGAAGGCAGCCCTCGAGGCCTTCCGTGGCAAGCCGTCCGTGACTGCCGATGGCATCAAGAAGATCATCGCCTGCAACATCGGTAACCCTGATGACGTGCCCAACGCGCTCGATCACGATGCCGAGGCCATCGGTCTGTTCCGCTCCGAGTTCCTGTTCATGGACTCTGCCGAGCTTCCTTCCGAGGAGGAGCAGTTCAACGCCTACCGTAAGGTCGCCAGCGCGCTCAAGGGTGCTCCGGTCATCATCCGTACGCTCGATGTGGGTGGCGACAAGGAGATTCCGTATCTGCATATGGTCAAGGAAGACAACCCCTTCATGGGCTTCCGCGCCGTGCGTTACTGCCTGGCCAATCCCGACCAGTACAAGGTCCAGCTCCGCGCTCTGCTGCGCGCTAGCGCCTTCGGTGACGTCAAGATCATGATCCCGCTCGTCACCTGCGTCGAGGAGGTCTTGGCTGTCAAGGAGCTCGTCGAGCAGTGCAAGGCCGAGCTGACCGAAGAGGGTCGCAAGTTCAACGAGAACATCGAGGTCGGCATCATGGTCGAGACACCCGCCGCTTCGCTGCTCGCAGACCGTCTTGCCGAGGTTGCCGACTTCTTCTCCATCGGCACCAACGACCTGATCGGCTACACCATGTGCGCCGACCGTGGTAACGACACCATCTCCAACCTGTACCAGGTTTACTATCCCGCCGTGCTCCGCTCGCTCAAGAACATCATCGAGAGCGGCGTGAAGGCCGGCATCATGGTCGGTATGTGCGGCGAGGCCGCTGCCGATCCGCTGCTCGAGCCGCTGCTGATCAGCTGGGGCCTGGAGGAGTTCTCGATGAGCGCTCCGTCGATCCTGCGCGCCCGCAAGACTATCAGCCAGTGGACCAAGGCCGAGTGCGACGAGCTCGCCGAGAAGGCACTCGCCTGCAACACCGCCGCCGAGGTCAAGGCACTGCTCGAGTCCGCAGCTCGCTAATTTGGTATCAGAGGTAACCGCGTGGTTGGAATGGGCCGGCCACGCGGCCCTCACATATACAGGGGGTACTGTAAATGTTCTACACGCTAACCGCTAACCCGGCTGTCGACATGACGGTTTCGAGCTCTCCGCTCGAGCCCGACGAGAACGTCCGCACCGGCTCGGCCAGCTACACGGCTAACGGCAAGGGCCTCGACGTGTCCTTCGCCTTTAAGAAGATGGGCGTCGACACCGTCGCGCTCGGCTTCTTCGCCGGCTTCACGGGCAAGTTCATCGTCGAGGAGGTCATGAACCTGGGTTGCCTCTGCCGCCCGGTCTGGACCGACGGTATCACGCGCATCAACACCTACGTCAACGATGGCCAGCACGAGTACGGCATCCTGAACCCGGGTGCTCCGATCACGCCGCAGCACCAGGAGGAGCTCTACAACATCCTGGATACCGCGGGCGATCTTGAGTGCCTGATCGTCTCCGGCTCCGTTCCTCCCAAAGCTACGCCCGACTTCCTGGCTCAGGTCATGGAGCACGCTCAGGCTCGTGGCGCCGACGTCGTCTTGGACCTGTCCTCCGACAAGCTCAAGGAGCTCGCTCACAAGAAGCCGCTGCTCATCAAGCCGAACCATCACGAGATGAAGGCCATCTTCGGCGTGCCGGTCGACACCGACGACGAGGTTCGCGTCGCCATGAAGATGGCTCACGACGCTGGCGTTCAGAACGTGCTGCTCACCCGTGGTAGCCGCGGCGACGCTTACTTCTCCAACGGCGAGGACATCTGGTACGCCAAGCGTGAGTTCAACATCAAGCTGGTCTCTTCCGTCTGCGCCGGCGACTGCACCCTTGCTGCGTTCCTGCACAAGTGGTACAGGGATCGCGACAACGTCGAGGAGGCCATGAAGCTCGCTATGGCCACCGGCGCCAACGTTGCCGAGTCCGTCGGCATCGGCGACTTTGGTCACGTCGATGAGTACAGCAAGCGCGTTGCTGTCCGCAAGCTCGATCGTCAGTAATCGAAACGCGACACATTCGTGCGCATGCGGCGCCCCGGTTTCGGCCGGGGCGCCTTTTTTGTTCCGCCATGGGGGAGACGTGTCCCGCCGTACTTCATCGCTTCCACACCGTTCACCGAGTTGTCCTAGCCTTTTGTCTATGCGTGGAATATACTTTCATTAACACGTTGCTTCGTGAAAGGAACATTCATGATTTACACGCTCACTGCAAATCCCGCCATTGACTACAACATCGCCTGCGACGGCCTTGCTGCCAACACCGTTACGCGTACTCGCAACGCCGTCTATACGCCCAACGGCAAGGGCCTCAACGTCTCGTTTACGCTTGACCACTACGGTGTCGACACCACGATCCTGGGCTTCTTCGCTGGTTTCTCGGGCGAGTTCATCGTCAAGGGCGCCGAGGCCCTGGGCGTGCCCGTCAAGCCCGTGTGGACCGACGGCATCACGCGCGTCAACGTGTTCCTCAATGCCGGCCCCGACACCGAGTACAACATGGTCAACGCCGGTGCCGCCATCAACGAGGCCAATGAGCAGGAGATGTTTGAGCTCATCGATTCGCTCGATGACATGACCTGCCTGGTAATCAGCGGCTCGCTGCCTCCCAACACTTCCGAGGGCTTCCTGGCCGAGGTTCTGCGCCGCGTCAAGGCCAAGGGTGCCGAGTTCGTTCTCGACATTTCGAGCCATCAGCTGGCAGATCTCATTGCCATGGAGCCGCTGCTGATCAAGCCCAATGACGACGAGTTGCTCGATATCTTTGGCATTAAGGTGAGCGGTGGCGACGATGAGTCCGTCAAGGGCGCTATGGCTGAGCTTCATGCCAAGGGCGCCAAGAACGTGCTGCTGACCCTCGGTGGCGCCGGTGCGTACTTCTCCAACGGCGAGCATATCTGGTTTGCCAACCGCACCTTCGACGTCAAGCTGCTGTCGACGGTGTGTGCCGGCGATTCCTCGCTCGCTGCCTTCCTGTCCGTGTGGCATGACGCCCCCGAGCGCGTCGAGGACGCCCTGCGCCTGTCGATGGCCACCGGCGCCAACGTGGTCGAGTGCCCCGGTTTGGGCGATTTTGCCAAGGTGGACGAATATAAGAAGCACATCGAGGTTCGCCAGGTCTGCTAGCCGCATCGATACATCTTTGCCGAACACCCGCTTTGGATTACCAAGGCGGGTGTTTTTTGCGCGCTGAACATATGTGGTGTCTGCTGTCTCGTTTTATCTAATCAACGACGCGATTGCGTGTGCGCGCTTTCTCGTTTCTTGTTAGACTTCTTGAGAACCATCGATTAACGCTCACAAGTGCAGGAGGCCATAGGCATGTGCAATGTTTCGCTCAACGGTACACAACCGTCCGATGCGTCCCTACGCGTCCTGCGCGCGCTTGAGGCGGCTGGTCTTGAGGCTTGGTACGTGGGCGGTTGGGTGCGCGACGCCCTGATGGGGTGCCCCAGCCACGATGTTGATATGTGCTGTAGCGGCCTGTGGCAGGAGTCCAAGGCGGCGCTCGAGGCCGCCGGCATCGTGGTTGTGGAGTCGGGCATTAAATTTGGCGGAATCACGGCTATTTCCGATGGCGAGCGTATCGAGGTCACCACGTACCGTCTGGATGGCTTCTATACCGATGGTCGCCATCCCCAGAGTGTGGAGCGTGCTGCCTCGCTCGAGGACGATTTGGCGCGCCGCGACTTTACCGTCAACGCCATGGCCTGGCATCCCGAGCGCGGGATTGTCGACCGCTACGACGGCCAGGGTGATCTGGAGCGCAAGCTGATTCGCGCTGTCGGTGATCCCAAGCGTCGCTTTAACGAGGACGCCCTGCGCATGCTGCGTGCGGTGCGCTTTGCCTGCCGTCTGGACTTTATGATTGAGCCCGAGACTAAGCGTGCGCTTGCCGAGTGCGCGCCGCTGCTCGATGCCGTGGCGCGCGAGCGTGTGGGTATTGAGCTCGAGGGCATTCTTTCGACCGGTCATGGGGGGGACGCGATGCTTCGCTATCCCGAGCTCATCTGTGCCGCTGTGCCCGAGTTGGCAGCGGGTCGCGGGTTTGATCAGCGAAGTGTCTACCATGCGTTTAACGTCTACGAGCATATCTCCCGTGTGCTGACAGTGGCAGGGGAGTTGGCGCTGTGCGACGGCGTCGCGCCATCGTCGAGCCTTATGTGGGCGGCGTTTTTGCACGATGTCTCCAAGCCCGAGTGCTTTACGGTCGATCACGCCGGCAGCGGACACTTCTACGGTCATCCCGAGCTCGGCGCCAAGAAAGCGCGCGTCATTATGGATCGCCTGGCTCTCTCGCACGACCTGGTGCGCGACGTGTGCCTGCTCATCAAATATCACGACAAACCGCTGCGTCCCGAGCGATCCTGCCTGCTCAATATGATGTGTGCGCTTTCGGGTGAGGGCGTCGACACGGCCCGTCTGATTGACGAGCTCATGGACCTTAAGCGTGCTGACACGCTCGGCAAGGCCCCGTCGTGCTTCTATTACGTTGAGACGATTGAGGAGATGCGCGCGATGGCGCACGAGCTGCTGAAGGCAGGGGAGCCCTATACGCTCAAGATGCTCGCCATCAACGGCGGCGACCTGATCCGTGCCGGAGTCAAGCCCGGGCCGGAACTGGGTCAGCTTCTCAACTCCGCCCTCGACGCCGTGATCGAAGACAACATTCCCAACGAGCGCGAAGCTCTTTTGCTCCATCTCAACTTGAATTAGCTACCAAGTTTACCTGCGTGTTCCATAACCTGCCGACAATTTTTCGGCAATTTGGAATTTCTTCTTGCGCTGACGTTTTTTGTCCCGTAATATGTTTCCTCGCAGCACGGCAGTGCAGATGTCATGTGGCCCGTTCGTCTAGCGGTTTAGGACGCCGCCCTCTCAAGGCGGAGATCACCAGTTCGAATCTGGTACGGGCTACCACTTCTTTTCTGCTGAGGCTTATGGCCCGTTCGTCTAGCGGTTTAGGACGCCGCCCTCTCAAGGCGGAGATCACCAGTTCGAATCTGGTACGGGCTACCACGCATCTGATACCCGGACTTCCCATGGAAGGCCGGGTTTTTTATTTTCAAACAACCGTCTGCAATTCCCGTTTGAACCAGAGCTTTGCGTTCTGCCTATGGCCCTTACGGGTACAATATCCAAGATATTTTGACTGTTAGAAGGAGTCTCATGACGGAGTCCTCTCAGCATACGTCTAAACCCCAGGTCGAGGTTGAGGTCTCGGGCGGCGATGACAATAAGAGCGCACGCCGCGGCGCCATCTTTATCGGCGTCGTGCTGGTTGGTTATATCGTCTATCTGGTGGTAACCGGGCAGATGGGGCAGTTCTGGGCCGCTATGTCGAGCGTCCAGGCGCCATGGCTCGTTGTTGCGTGTCTCTGCATGTTCATGTATCTGTTCTTTGGCATTGTGGCCTATGCGATCGCCGTCTGGCTCGACCCCGATTCACCCGTCGGCATCCGCGACCTGATCTCGGTCGAGGCGAGTGGCATCTTCTTTGGCAACCTGACGCCTATGATGATGGGCTCGACTCCCGCCCAGATCTACCGCCTGACCAAAGCGGGCCAAAATGTCGGCGAGGCCGGAGCAACGCAGTTCACGCGCTTTATCGTGTACCAGTTTGGCCTCGTTGCCTGGGGCGCTATCCTACTGCTTGCTCGCATGCCGTTTTTTGCCGAGCGCTATGGCGACATGACGTTGCTGTGCGTCTTTAGCTTTGGTGGGCACTGCTGCATCTTGCTGGGCATCTTCGCCGTCGCGCTCATGCCTAAGACCGTCACGCGCGTCGCCCATTGCATCATCAATTGGCTTGAGCGCATTGGTGTCTCGGCCACTAAGATCGAGGGATGGCGCACGTTTGTCGATGGCGAGATCTACTCCTTCTCCGAGAAGTTCAAGCTTTCAGCCGGACATTTTTCTTCCATGCTGCTCACGGTGGTCATCACCATGCTGCAACTCGCGTTTTTCTACCTCGTGCCGTATTTCCTGATGCTTGCCTTTGGCCACCACGAGGTCGACTTTTTCTCGGTCATGGCCGCGAGCGCCTTTGTCCAGCTGCTGAGCTCTGCGGTCCCCCTGCCCGGTGGAACGGGTGGCGCTGAGGGCGGCTTTGCATTGTTCTTGGGTCATTTCTTTGGGTCGGCTTCGACCGCTGGCTATCTGCTGTGGCGCCTCATTACGTTTATTGCGCCGACCATTTTGGCTGCGCCCCTGCTGGGCCTTAAGAGTGCCCACAACGAGAGCATCCATGCGCGCTGGGATCGCGTGATGCGCAAGCTCGGTCGCACGCCTCAAACGCCCTCTGCGCCCACAAAGCCCCACCCCACGAATGCTGTTACCGTTGATCCCAAGAAGCAGGCTCAGAAGGCTTCTGGGGCCGCTAAGCCGGCTCATAAAGCCTATGTGCGCCAGACAGGCGACGGTATTCGCGTATCTCCGTCGGCACTCAATAAGAAGAAGCACCCTAAGTCGCAGTAGGGCAGTCGTGCGTTCTTCATGATGCGGGGCATATTTGTGCTGTATGGGGGATAATCCTCTTACGTAGATTATCTCTCATCTGTTGATGAATGCTCGCATATCGAAGGGACACGCCCATGGCAACCAGCAAACCGCGTCTTGATCGTCGCATCGTTCGCAGCCGTAATGCCATCCTTTCGGCTTTCGAGCGCCTGCTCATGGAAAAGCCGCTGGCAGACATTACGGTGAGTGCCATCGCGCGCGAGGCCAATGTCGACCGCAAGACCTTTTACGTACACTTTGGTACGGTTGACGGCCTGCTCGATGCCATTGCCGTCGATGTGGTGGAGATGATTGTCGACTCGGTCGAGAAAACGCTTGCTTCCATGGACGGCGACACCAACGAGCGCGCCCTGGGCGCGGCGGCGACCTTCTTTAAAACCGTTAATGAGGCACTGTGCAACAACTTAGTGCTCAATCGTCAGCTGATCGAGAATATTCCGCTCGATGATTTCATGGCTCGTCTTCGTGCGCCGCTCGAACATGAGATTGCCGAGCGCGATCTGCTGCCCCAAGGTCTCAAGGACGAGATGTTCGACTACTATCTGGCGTTTTTGCTGTCGGGTATTATCGGTATCTATCGCACGTGGGCGCTGTCTGACGGCTCGGTTCCTATCGAGCGCGTCTCTGAGGTCGCCAACGATCTGACTCTCAATGGTCTGTCGAGTCTGGAATCTCGCTTGGATTAGGCCTAGTTGGGCTCGTCGGCGTGGAAATTCCTGTTCACGAGGTTCTCCGGCGCCTTGTAGACCTCGCCGGCGCAGGAGCTGTAGCCTGAGGATCCTTAAAAGAAAGTTCAGTTTATCCTTCCCACTCCAAATGGGAATCCTCCGATGCGCCTTCGCACGCTTGCATGACCTCGATACTATGCGAGCGTGCGAACTCGACGAGCTCTGCGTTGCGGGCGTTTATGGTGCCGAAGGCGGCGGGGCACACGATAAGGCGCGCGCAGTGGACGAGGAGCTCTTTGGCGCGGGCTATGGTTTTATCCCCGATCGGTTCGAAGGCGCGCTCGGCCACGCATTCCGTCGCCAGGTCGCGCGCGAGCTCGCAGTCGATGTCCCCTTCGTGCAGAATGCCCGCGTAGAACGCCTTGCCCTGCCGGATGAGCTGGCGAAACACAGCTGACCCCGTACCTGCGCCGGCGATGACGAACGTGTGCGCATCGCCGTGTGGGCGACCAATTTCCACGCTGCCGAAGCGCTCGTTGAAGGTGCCATGTTGAAGGCCGTAGAGCTCGCCAATCGTCTCGCGCGTGAATATGTCCTCGGGTGCGCCGGCGCGGAAGACCCGGCCGTCCTTCACGCAAATCACCTTGTCGGCGCTTTTCTGCGCGAGCTCGAGTTCGTGGATGGACATGATGACTGCCACATTCCGCGATTTCGCAAGGTGGCGAAGTATTCGCAGCAGGTCGATCTGGTAGCGGATATCGAGATACGAAGTGGGCTCGTCGAGCACGAGCACACGCGGATCCTGCGCGATGGCGCGTGCGAGCATGACGCGCTGGCGTTGCCCGTCGCTTATCTGCATGAAGTCGCGCTCGGCGAGCTCTTCCACATGTGCGGTTTTCATGGCCTCATCGACCCGACTATGGTCGTCGGGCGAGAGTGTGCCCATTCGCCCGGTGTAGGGATGCCTTCCCGCCTCTACGATATCGCGGCAGGTGAGGAGCTCGGTCCGGGGTCGATCTGTCAGCATAACGGCAAGGTTCCTTGCGAACTCCGCCGTCTTCCATCGGGAAATCTCCCGCCCGTCGAGCTCGACCGTGCCGGCAAGCGGTGCCAGATGGCGTGTGATTGTTTTCAAGATGGTCGACTTGCCCGAGCCGTTCGGCCCGATGAGCGCCACGACGTCGCCCGCGCGAACCTCCAGCTCGACGCCTTCGACTACGACCTTCTTGTCGTAGCCCGCCGACAGGTCGCTTATGCGGAAAAGCGGCGCTCCGTCAGCCTGCGTTTTTACCGGGGTTTCGAGGTTCGACTCCCCTCCGAGCGTTTTGGGCCGCGGCACGAATTCCCCCATCTACCTCACCCGCTTCTTCAACATGAGTGCGATAACCACCGGCGCGCCGAAGATGGCGGTGACGGCGCTGATGGAAAGCTCGACGGGGGAGAACAGCGTGCGCGCGATCAAATCGCAGCCCGCGCAGAAAATAGCGCCTCCCAAGAAGCATGCAGGAATCACGCGGATGGGCTTCGACGACTTCAGCGCCGACTTAACGAGATGCGGAACCGCGATGCCTACGAACGACACCGGACCAGCGAACGCGGTCACGCAGGCGGAGAGCATGCTCGCTAGAAGGACGAGCACCACGCGGAAGCGTGCGACGTTCACGCCGACGCTTTTCGCGTAGGCTTCTCCCAGCTGGAAGGCGGAAAGGGGCTTCGATATCGCGAATACGCATGCGCTCACGGTGATCACCACGACCGCGATGACCGCGATGTCGTCCCAGCTCGAACCCGAGAAGCTACCCAAAGACCAGTTGTGCAGGTTCACGATGGACTGGTCGTCGGCGAAGGCGATGAGAAAGTTCGTCGCCGCCGAGCAGATGTATCCCACCATGACGCCCGCCACGATGAGCATGGCCATGGAACTTATGCGCTGTGCGATGAGGAGCACGAAGCCGATGGTGATAAGCGATCCCAGAAACGCTGCGGCCACCATGGCCGGCGAGGACATGGCCTGGTTCGCGCCCAGAAGCACGATCATCGTAAGCGCGACGACGAACTTTGCGCCCGAGGAGACGCCCAAGATGAACGGGTCGGCGATGGGGTTGTTGAAAAAAGTCTGCAGCAGGAACCCGGAGAGCGAAAGTGCCCCGCCGAGAAGCACGGCTGAAAGCACGCGCGGCAGGCGAATCTCCCAGATGACTTGGCTTTCCATGGAATTGGCCGCGCCGCCCGAAAGGATGCCGGGGATGTGGTCTGCGGGCACGAGCACGCTCCCGATGCACAGGTTGGCCCCGACGAGCACGATGAGGACAACAGCGAGCAGCGCCGTCACGACGCGACACCGCGCGGCGCGCCCCGATTCGTCGTATGTCATGGAAAGCCGGCTTCTCATGACGCTAGCCGAGCTTCCTCAGATAATGGAAGTCGCTCGCGTCATCGCCGGTGAACGCCCCGTGCAGCTCGTCGATAATGTCGGCGGTAGAAGTCATCTGCTGGTACATGTCGGCGCTTGTGACCCAGACGTTGCCGTTCTTTACAGCTTTGAACTGCGACAATAGCGCGTTTTTGCCTACGAAGTCTTTCAAGGTGGCAACCGATTCGTCGATGGTGCCGTTGTAGACGATGATGTCGGCATCCTTCGCCGTCGCGTAGAAGCGCTCCATTTCGAGCGTTACTGACGAACCTGACGTCGACGCCGTCTGCGCGTCATCGAGTGCGTAGCTGCCGCCTGCAAGCTCGATCATCTGCGCCACGTAGTCGCCCGCCCGCCGCGTGACGGCGGCCCCGTTCGAGTTAATGTAGAAATACGCCACGGTTTTACCTGACGACGCGAGCCCCGACGTTTGCTCGACGCGGGCCTTCTGCTCGTTGAACAGGTGCGCGGCCTCGTCTTCCTTGTCGAACAGGACGCCGAAAAGCTTAATCCACTCGAGGCGCCCGAGTGCTTCGGGCTCGCTCGACGACTGTTCGGTGAGCACGACGAGCCCGAGCTTCTGCAGCTTTTCCTTCACATCGGGCGTGTGGTTGATCATGGTGTTCTCGATGGCGAGCGTGCAGCCCGAGGCCGATATTCGCTCGTAGTCGGGCGCGCTGTACTTGCCGCCGTAGGCGATCGCCCCACTTTCGAGCGCGCTTTTGAAGCCCGCGACCGAGCAATCGTCGGCCTTCATGCCCGACATGAGGATGTTGTCGTTCGCATCGAGTGCGTCGACCAGGCACATCGTCGCCGACGACACAAGGTACACCTTGTCGGCGGGGCGCCTTATGACCGCGATGTCGGAGCTCAACCCATCAGGTACCTTCGCATCCTGCGGCACCACGAGGAAGCGCTCCCCGTTCGAAACGCAGATAAGCCGCAAGCCGCCTTCGAACTCGTCGACAGTGAAGTGCTTGGCGTATTCTAGCTGAAGCGTCCCCGTCGGCTCCCAGCCGCAGCCCAAATCTGCGTTGTGGAAGTCGGCCGCGGCGCTTGAAGCCGTTCCCGCAGGGGAGTCGCCGCTTGCATCGTCGCCCGTTTTCTTCTTCATGGTGGATGAGTCGAAGTAGAGCGTGTAGTCGATGGTGTGCGGCGTCGACATGGCGACGGTCTCGGCCGACACGGCGATGTCCTCGTCGAGCGTGACGGGTATCTCGAACGTGGAGTTGCCGCCGTCGTTTACGGGCGCGTAGTCTACGCCGTCGACGGTCATCTTGTCGTAGTTCGAACTCGACCAGGTGATGGTCGCGGTGTAGGTGTCGCCATCCTTCACAATTGTGGTGGGTGAGGCGATGCTTGCGCGCCCTGACCCGCCGGCAAGCGAGACGCTCACAGTGTATTCCTGAGAGCCCGCCGTGCCACCGGTCGCGTTCGGGCTCGCACTGCACCCCGCGAAGGGAAGCGCGAGCAGGGCGACGAGAATGCAGG
This sequence comes from Collinsella sp., assembly GCA_031295725.1. Lineage (GTDB taxonomy): Bacteria > Actinomycetota > Coriobacteriia > Coriobacteriales > Coriobacteriaceae > Collinsella. The sequence goes on along the minus strand of JAUMNV010000079.1, from coordinate 18,272 downwards.
CGATCACGCGCACCGCGATGCTGCGGCGCTTTCTGCTTTCCCCCTTGGGAAGAATCGACCGCATGGTGTTACTTCAGTGCGTCGGCGCGCAGATCGACGCCGGCGGATTCGAACACGAGCGTGCGGTCGTACCACCGCTCTTTTCTAATACTCCACGCGGCGCAGGCGGTGTCCTCGTCGAGCGCTTCAACGGGCACGTCGTAGGTGTACTTGCCTTCCGCGTTTTCCACATAGGGGATGAAGTCGGCCTCGCTCGCGGCGGCAGCCTCGTCGCCCGTGCCCATGAAGAGCTTGCCGTAGCCCGTGCCGGAAAGCGTCATCACGCAGTGCATGGAGCCGTTTTCCACGATGAGCTGGGCGTCCACAATCCTGAACATGTTCGAGCTGGAATCTACGGTGATCGGATAGGTGCCGTCGGCCACCTTGTCGGCGGTGATGGGGGCAGCGCTTGCGCCCTCGGGCGCATCGGCCGCCTGTTCGGTCTTTTCCTGGGAATCGGCATCGCTTGCCTTTGCGCTGTCGATTGAATTTCCGCCGCAGCCGGCGAGCGAGAACGCGAAAAGCGCCGCTGACAGGGCGAAGGCGAGGGTTTTCTTCAACATGGAGGGGGTTCCTTTCAATCGCTTCGACCGCCCGCGCCGTGCGGTGGGCGGGCGGGATGCGAATGCAACGGGCATGCGCCGTCAGTCGGGGAAGGCGCATGCCCGTTGCACGGGGACGCGACCGGCGCCCCCGTGCGCGGCGAGTTTACAGCTTGGCGATGGCGTCGTCCACGTGCGAGACGTAGATGTCGTCGACCGCGACGTTCTGTCCCAGACCCTGGAGCAGGCACGTCACTTCGAAGCCGGCGGCCACGAACTTCGCAGCCCAGCTGTCGGGGTCGGTCTCGTCTGCCATGTCGTTATTCGCGTGGTCGCCCGCGACCACCATGAACGGCGCGAGCACGGCCTTCTTGTAGCCTGCGGCGCTCGCGGCGGCGATAACATCCTCGCAGGTCGGTTCAGCCTCGACGGTGCCGACGAAGAACTGCGTCAAGCCCTCGTTCTTAAACACTTCCTGCATCTTGGCATAGTCGGCGTTGGAATCGGCTTCGGTGCCGTGGCCCATGAGGCACAGCGCCGTCTTGCCGTCGTCGAAGGACGCCATGTTCTCCTTAATGGCTGCGGCCACCTTCTTGTAGTCGTCGTCGGAGGTGAGCAGCGGGTCGCCGAGCGAGATTTTGTCGAACTTGTCGGCGTACTTGTCGAGCTCGTCTTTCACGTCGGTGTATTCCAGGCCACCCATGAGATGCGTCGGCTGCACGACGATTTCCTTCACGCCGTCTTCCACGCAGCGGTCGAGCGCCTCGGTCATGTTGTCGATCGTGATGCCGTCGCGCTTCTTCAGCTTATCGATGATGATCTGCGCGGTGAAGGCGCGGCGGATGTCGTAGTCCTGCCAGTACTTCTCGCGGATAGCGTCTTCGATGGCGCCGATGGTGATGTGGCGCGAGTCGTTGTAGCTCGTGCCGAAGCTCGTGACGAGGATGACCGGCTTCACGGCCTTCTCCTTTTCACTCGATTTCTCGGAACTCGCGGAGGTGTTGGAGCAGCCCGCGAGCGCGACTCCGGCGAGCGCGACGGCTCCGGTTGCTGCGGCGCCCATGAAGCCGCGGCGTGACATCTGGTCGGACATGGTTTTTCCTTTCCTCGGTTTGCCGGTCCCCCGGCGACAGTTGCTTGTCGGCACAAGCGAAAGAAAAGCGCACCCCTCGGGGTTCACAAGGAGCTAACGCCACGGCGATGCCGTGAGGAAAAGGCGAAGCAGTCTGGCTTGGGGCGCGAGGCGGTTCGCCCGCGCGTCCTATACAGTAATGTCCCTTGCCCAGGATTCCCACCTGGTTCCCTCCGCAAGCCAGCGCGGGCTGTGCGGGCGCCGCGCCGGTCATTTCCTTTTATCCGATTGTCATATGCTCGTTGCCGAATCTTTTACTATGATAGTGGGCACTTGTGAACGTGTCAAAGCCAGGGCGGGCGGCATTGCGCCTCCTGCCTGCGTATTTGCGCCGATTGCCGCCGCAGGCGCCGTGTTTTGCCCGCTGCGCGAATGGCGGCGTAAACGGTTGCGATGGGAAACGGGAAGGGAAGGCTCGGATGATTCATATCGTTGGCGCAGGCTCGGGCGCCGCCGACCTTATCACGCTGCGCGGGGCGCGCCTTCTGCGCGCAGCCGACGTGGTCGTTTGGGCGGGAAGCCTTGTGAACCCTGAGCTGCTCGCTGAGTGCAAGGAATCCTGCATCGTCTACGACAGCGCGCACATGACCTTGGAGGAAGTGCTCGACGTGATGTGCGCGGCGGATGCGCGGGGCGAGGAAGTGGTGCGCCTGCACACAGGCGACCCGTCCCTGTACGGCGCCATCCAGGAGCAGATGGACGCACTCGACGCGCGCGGCGTGGACTACGAGGTGGTGCCCGGCGTGTCGAGCTTTTGCGGTGCCGCGGCGGCGCTTCGCCAGGAATACACGCTGCCGGGAATCAGCCAGTCGGTCGTGATCACGCGGCTTTCCGGACGTACCCCCATGCCCGCGGGCGAGGGCATGCGCACCATGGCGGAAAGTGGCTCGACTATGGTCATCTTCCTGAGCTCGGGTATGCTCGCCGAGCTTTCCGCCGAGCTTTTGGCCGCGGGCCGCAGCTCCGACGAGCCGGCGGCGCTCGTGTACAAGGCGACCTGGCCTGAGGAGCGCGTGGTGCGATGCACAGTGGGCACGCTCGCCGATGCGGGCGCGCGAGAGGGCATCGACCGCACGGCGCTCGTGGTGGTGGGCCGCGTGCTCGGAGCTCGCGGCGGCCTTGCGCACGACGGCGTGCAAGCGGATTCGTACGAGCGCAGCAAGCTTTACGACCCTTCATTTGCCACGGGGTATCGGAAGGCGAGCAGCTAGCGTGGCCTTCGAGCACTACATATATACCGGGACGACCCGCCTGCGCTGCGGCTACACGACGGGGAGCTGCGGCGCGCTCGCGGCGAAGGCGGCCTGCGAGATGCTCTTGTCACGAAAGCCCGTCGGCCTCGTGTCGATCGTCACCCCCGGCGGGCTGCCCGTCGAGGCGAACGTGGTCGACGCATGCATCGGCGAGGGGTGTGCCCAGTGCGCCGTGCGAAAGGACGCAGGCGACGATGCCGATGTGACCGACGGCGTGCTCGTGTACGCGCGCGTGGAACATGCGGGATCGGGCACGGGCGCTGCGGGCGGCAAGGGCGTGCCCACGCGTGAATCGGAAGTTTCCGTCGATGGCGGCGTGGGCGTGGGGCGCGTGACGTTGCCCGGGCTCGAGCAGCCGGTGGGGGCGGCCGCCATCAACGCGACGCCGCGCGCGATGATCACTTCGGCGGTGCGCGAGGTGTGCGCCGCGCACGGCTTTTCTGGAAATATTGCTGTGACAATTTCGGTACCCGAGGGTGTTGCCCTTGCCGAAAAGACCTTCAACCCGCACCTGGGGATAAAGGACGGCATCTCCATCCTGGGCACGACGGGCATCGTCGAGCCGCGCAGCCTCGCTGCCTTGCGCGACAGCATCGAGCTCGAGATCCGGCAGCATGCGGCTATGGGGCGGCGCGGAGTCGTGCTCACGCCCGGCAACTACGGCGCGCAGTTCATCTCGGGGCATTTCCACCTAAACGGTGCGCCGGTGGTCTTCATTTCCAACTTTGTGGGCGATGCGATTGATTGCTGCGTTCGCGAGGGATTTACCAATGTCCTTCTTGTGGGACACATCGGCAAGCTGGTGAAGGTCGCGGGCGGCATCATGGACACCCATTCGCGTACCGCCGACTGCCGCGCGGAGATTCTGGCCGCCCACGCGGCCATGGCCGGCGCGGGCGCGAAGACCGTGCGCGAGATCATGTCGTCCGTCACGACCACGGCGGCGCTCGAGGTAATCGAGGCCGCCGGCGTGGGGGACGCTGCGCGCGCCTCGCTCGCTGCGGCAATCGAGGACAGGTTGCGCCGCCGCGCGGCGGGCGCATGCGACATCGCCGCGGTCGTGTTCGACGCCGAGCGCCACGAGCTTTTCCGCACGTCGGGCGCCGATGCAGTTATCGGGGAATTGGGGGCGACGTATGAGTAAAGGCGTGCTGTACGGGGTGGGCCGCGCAATCGGCTGGCCGGGGACGAAGGTGGTCATGAAGGCGCGCCGCTCGCTTGCGGACACGAAGCGCATTCTTCGCGAGGAGGGCGCCTTTGATGGTGCCGAGCTCGTAGAGGACTGTGGGCTTCCGGGCGAGCGCGTGTACCGCTCGCTCGTCGATGTGCCCGATCGGGGCAGCTACTTCTCGACGATGGTGGTGCGCTAGATGAGGATTTCCTGCATAGCGTTCACTGAGAGGGGGTATGCGTTGGCGGAGCGCACCGCACGCGCGCTTTCCGATTGCGCGCAGACAGGTGAAGACGACCCTGGCTGGGACGTTTCCGTTTCGCGCGGGTTCGGCGAGGGGAAGGCCGACCTGCGCGCATGGACGGCGCTCGCGTGGGAAGCGTCGGACGCGCTTCTGTTCGTGGGCGCGGCGGGCATCGCCGTGCGGGCGATCGCGCCGCATGTCGCCTCGAAGGCAACCGATTCTGCGGTTGTGGTGATCGACGAGGCGGGGCGCTTTGCCGTCCCGCTTTTGTCGGGGCATTTGGGCGGTGCGAACGAGCTTGCGCAAACTGTGGCACGCGCGGTAGGCGCCATCCCCGTCATCACCACGGCGACCGACGTCCGCGGCGTGTGGGCGGTGGATACGTGGGCGCGCTGTGCGGGGCTCGCCGTTTCGAATCCCGAGGCCATCAAGCGAGTGTCGGCGCGGCTGCTTTCGGGCGGGCGCGTGGCGCTCTATTCCGACATGCCGATTTCGGGACAGCCGCCTGAGGGGGTTGACATTGCGTCCGACCGCGCTCGGGCCGATATCGTCGTATCGCCGTTCCCTGGCGCGAATGCGGGTGCGTCCGTTCGCGCGGCGGAGACAACGGGCGAGGTCGTGCCCGCCGGTGAAACGGGGAAGCCGGCGGGCGTGCGGGCGCAGGCGCCTGCGCCCGAGCCGCTTCGCCTTGTCGTGCCCTGCATCGTTGCGGGCATAGGGTGCCGTCGCGGTGCGTGCGCCGAAGCCATCGGGGAGGCGTTTCTTCTCGCGTGCGGGCAGGCGGGCATCTCGCCTTCGGCCGTGCGCGAGGCGGCGACGATCGACGTGAAGGCGCACGAGGAGGGTCTGCTCGCCTTCTGCCGCGCGCGCAATATCCCGCTTGCGACGTATTCCGCAGAGGAGTTGTCGCAGGTCGAAGGCAGCGTTTCGCCATCTGATTTCGTGCGTGCGACGGTGGGGGTCGACAACGTGTGCGAGCGCGCGGCGCTCGCGGACGGGGGCAAACTTATCTTCCCGAAGCTCGCTCACGGCGGCGTGACCGTCGCGTTTTCCAAGGTAACTATCGAACTTTCGTTTAAGGAGCGGTGATGGGAAAGCTCTTCGTGGTGGGGATCGGCCCGGGCGGCCCCGACGGCATGACGATTGCGGCCCGGCGCGCGCTCGAGGCGGCCGACATCGTTGTGGGGTACACGAAATACGTGGAGCTCGCGCTCGCCGCCGTGCCCGACGCGGCGCATCTCGCGACGCCGATGATGCACGAGGTCGAACGATGCCGCCTGGCGCTTTCGCGCGCGCAGAGCGGAGAAGCCGTGGCACTCGTGTGCAGCGGTGACGCGGGCGTGTACGGCATGGCGAGCCCCGTGCTGGAGCTTGCGGAGGACTACCCCGATGTAGACGTGGAAGTTATCGCCGGGACCACCGCGGCTCAGAGCGGGTCGGCGGTGCTCGGCGCCCCGCTTGCCCACGACTTCGCGGTCGTGTCGCTCTCCGACCTGCTCACGCCATGGGAGGTCATCGAGCGCAGGCTCGCCGCCGTGGCGAGCGCCGACTTCTGCATCTGTTTGTACAACCCGCGCAGCAGAAAGCGCGCCGACAGGCTCTCACGCGCGGCGAAGATTATGCTCGAATGGAAGGCCCCCGACACGCTCTGCGGCTGGGTACGCAACATCGGGCGCGAGGGGCAGCAGTCGGGCATGTGCAGGCTCTCCGAGCTGGGGGAGATCGACGCCGACATGTTCACCACCGTGTTCGTCGGCAACGCGGACACGAAACTCGTAGGCGGCCGTATGGTCACGCCGCGCGGGTATCGGGAGATTCCATGCGAAAGGTAACGATCATCGGGGCGGGGCCCGGAAACCCCGACTTGCTCTCGCGCGCGGCGCTCGACGCGATCGACATCGCCGACGTGGTCATCGGCGCTCATCGCGCGCTTGCCGGCATCGACGTGCCGCCCGACGTGGTGAGATGCGAGCTCGTGAAGACGGCGGACATCGTCGCCGCGCTCACCGATGCGGCGTCGTGGCAGCGCGCCGTGGTCGTGATGACGGGCGATGTGGGGCTGTTCAGCGGCGCGCGCCGCCTGGTGGAGGCGCTCTCCGGCAACGCGCAGGTGGACGTGCGCGTCATTCCCGGCATAAGCTCAGCGTCGTATCTCGCCGCGCGCCTCGCGCGTCCATGGCAGGATTGGCGCTTTGCGAGCGCTCACGGCGTGGCGTGCGACATCGTGGCCGAGGCCGAGCGCGCAGGTGAGCTCTTCCTCGTCACGTCGGGCGGGGAAGACCCCTCGCGGCTTTCCGGCGAGCTTGTGCAGGCGGGCTTCGGGGACGCGCGCGTGACGGTGGCCGAGCGCCTGTCGTACCCTAACGAGCGCATCACCTGTGCGACCGCAAGTGAAATCGCAGGTCAGACGTTCGACGACTTGAACGTGATGCTTATCGATTTCGCAGGCGGCGCCGGGTCGCCTGCGGGCTCTAGCGCAGCCTCCGAGGCGCCGGCCGGCGCGTCTGCGCCCGCGGCGGCTTCTTCCGCGGTGGACTCTGCGGGCGCATCCCGCGCCGCGAGCTCCCGCTGGCCGTACGCTTCCTCGGGCATTCCCGACGAGCTCTTCATCCGCGGTGACGTTCCCATGACCAAGCAGGAGGTGCGAGCCGTCGCGCTCGCGAAGCTGCGCCTTACCGCGACCGACACCGTGTGGGACGTCGGCGCCGGCACGGGGAGCGTGTCGATCGAGGCGGCGCTCGTCGCGCGAGCGGGGTCGGTATGGGCGGTCGAGCGCAACGCGGCCGGTGTGCGGCTCATCCGAGAGAACGCGGATGCATTCGGGTGCGGCAACGTGTATGCGGTCCCCGGCGTCGCTCCCGAAGCGCTCGCGAAACTGCCCGTCCCCGACGCCGTGTTCGTCGGCGGGAGCGCGGGCGAGCTTCCCTCCATCGTGGAGGCGGCGCTCGAGAAGAATTCGCATGTTCGCCTGTGTGTGCCATGCGTCACCATTGAGACACTCACTGAGGCGTGCGCGCTCCTCTCGGGTTCGCGCTTTAAGGGGTTCGAGGCGTGCCAGTTGTCGGCCGCCCGTGCCGAGGCTGTAGGCTCGCATCATCTTATGAAGGCGCAAAACCCCGTGTTCCTCGTCAGCGCGCGTGGTGCAGGTGGGGAAGGCGGTGCCCGGTGAGCACGTCCATCCCGCGCTTCATGGTCGCTGCGCCCTCGAGCGGGAGCGGCAAGACGGTCGTAACGTGCGCGCTCCTGCGCGCGCTCGCGCGCCGCGGCCTCGCATGCGCGGCCTTCAAATGCGGCCCCGACTACATTGATCCGCTCTTTCATCGCCGCGTCGTGGGTGCGCGCTCGGGCAACTTAGACGGCTTCTTCACCGACGCCCCGACGCTGCGCGCCCTGCTCGCACGCGGCGCCGCGGGCGCGGATGTCGCGGTTCTCGAGGGGGTCATGGGCTTCTACGACGGCATGGCTCCCGGCGTGGCCGACGCGAGCAGCTACCAGGTTGCGCGCGACACGGAAACGCCGGTCGTTTTAGTGGTGAACGGGCGCGGGGCGTCTTTATCGCTCGCCGCCGTAATCCGTGGCATCGCCGAGTTCCTGCCTTGTGCGAACGTGCGCTGCGTCGTGCTGAACAAGACGAGCGCCGCTGCCTGCGCCTACGCGAAGCCTGCGATCGAGAAGCACACGGGCGTCGCGGTTTTGGGTAATATCCCCGCCGACGAGGCGTTCTCGCTCGAAAGCCGGCATCTGGGGCTTGTGACCGCCGACGAAGTCAAGCAGCTCTCCGCGCGCATCGACAAGATGGCCGAGCTGGTGGAAAGGAGCGTCGACGTCGACCGCTTGCTCGAAATAGCGGCGACGGCACCCGATATCCGCGAGGAACCTTACCGGTTGGAGCCGATCGCGGGAGCGCGGCCCATCGTCGCCGTCGCGCGTGACGAGGCGTTCTCGTTCTACTACGAGGAGAACCTGCGCGCGCTCGAGGACCTGGGTTGCGAGCTGGCCTTTTTCAGCCCTCTGTGTGATAGCGAGTTGCCCCGGGGGACAAGCGCCCTCTATCTGGGAGGCGGCTACCCGGAGCTCCATGCGCGGCAGCTCTCCGAGAACGCGCCGATGCGCGAGGCGGTGCGGCACGCGGTGGAATCCGGCATGCCGACGGTTGCCGAATGCGGTGGGTTTCTGTACCTGCAGCGCGAAATCGCCGATAGCGGGGGGCGGCGCTGGCCTGTTGCGGGCGCCCTTGAGGGCGCAAGCGAGAACGGGGGAAGGCTGTCCCATTTCGGGTACGTGGAGCTCACTTCCCAACGCGACGGGCTCTACGGGCCGCGCGGTACACGCATTCGCGCGCACGAGTTCCACTACTGGCAGTCCACCTGCCCGGGCGGCGACTTCTGGGCGCAGAAGCCCCGGCGCGACAAGGGCTGGCCGTGCATGACGACCACCCCGTCCCTGGTTGCGGGCTTCCCGCATGTGTACTATCCTGCGAACCCCGACGTTGCGCGCGCGTTCGCGTCTGCCGCAGCGTCGTTCGCAGAGAGGAGACGGCATGGCTGAAGCAACCGAAACCGCGCTTACCTGCATCCGCGAGGAAGTCGAGCGCGCGTTCTCGTCGGCGCCGGGCGCCGTGCTCGAAGCCGCGCTCTCCCGGATCGCGCCCGCAGACGACTGCGCCCGCGCCGCCGCGTACGCCGCGTGGGACTCCATCGCGCACCCCTTGGGGGGATTGGGCGACTTTGAAGACGCCGTCGCGTGTATTGCCGCAGCTCAGGGGAGCGCCGAGGTTGCCGAGTTTCCCCGTGCGCTCGCGGTATTCTTCTCCGACAACGGGGTTGTTGCCGAAGGCGTGTCGCAAAGCGGGCAAGACGTGACGCGAGCCGTCGCGCGCAACATGTGCGAGGGGGCCACGAGCGCCTGCCGCATGGCGGCGTTCGCGGGTGCCGAGGTCGTGCCCGTCGACGTGGGTATGGCCCGGAGCATAGAAGACGCGCGCATGGTGCGCGCGAACGTGCGGCGGGGGAGCGGCAACATCGCGCACGGCTCCGCTATGTCTCGCGATGGGGCCGTGCGCGCGATCGAGGTCGGAATCGCCGTCGCGTGCGGGCTTGCCCGCGCCGGCGTGCGCCTTCTCGCCGCGGGCGAGATGGGCATCGGCAACACGACCACCTCGGCGGCGGTGGCCGCAGTGCTCATCCGGGCGGACGCGCGGAGCCTCGTCGGGCGCGGCGCGGGGCTCTCGGACGCCTCGCTCGCGCGCAAGCGCGACGTGGTCGAGCGCGCTATCGACGCGAACTCGCCCGATCCCGCCGACCCGATCGACGTGCTCTCGAAGGTGGGCGGCTTCGACATCGCGGCGATGTGCGGCTTCTACCTGGGGGCCGCGGCCTCGAAGGCGCCGGCGCTCCTCGACGGGGTCATATCCTGCACGGCGGCCCTGTGTGCGGCGCGCCTGTGCCCCAACGCCTTGGGCTACCTCGTGGGCACCCACGCATCAAGCGAACCCGCAAGCCAAGAGCTCCTTCGCGAGCTCGGCATAAAGGCACCCCTCGACGCAGGCATGCACTTGGGCGAGGGCGCGGGCGCCATGGCGTATCTGCCCCTTCTGGATTCGGCGCTGCGCGTGTACCGGGATGGGAAAACGTTCACGGCGACTGGCATGGCTGCTTACGAGCATTTCGAGGCCGGGAAATGACGGTGACGCTCGTCATCGGCGCCGCCGCGAGCGGCAAGAGCGCCTACGCCGAGTCCCTGTGCCTCGGGCACGACGGCCCTCGCGTGTACCTGGCAACGATGGAGCCCTTCGGGGAAGAGGGCGCCCGCCGCATCGCGCGCCATCGGGCGCTGCGCGAGGGCAAGGGGTTTTCCACCCTCGAGCGCACGCGTGACGTGGGCGCCGCAGTGTCCGGGCTTCCGCGCGGCTGCACGCTTCTTTTGGAGGACGTGGGCAACCTGGTTGCAAACGAGCTTTTCGCGGAAGGCGGCTTGTCCCCACGTGACCCCGACGCTGCGGCGCGCGAGGTGCTCGGAGGCATCGAACGGCTCGCTCAGGCCGCTGCGTATACGGTGGTGGTCACCGTCGACGTGTTCGCCGATGGGATGCGCTACGATGAGCGGACCGAGGCATGGAGGCGCGCGCTCGCGCGCGTGAACGCGGGCGTGGCGGCGCTGGCCGACCGCGCAGTCGAAGTGGTATGCGGGATTCCCGTGTGGATGAAAGGCGAAGGACCTACAAGGTGAAGATAGCAGAGGCAATCTGCGCGGCGTTCGGAACGTTCTCGCGCATTCCCGTCCCGAAATCGGCCTGGACCGATTTCGGATCAACCCATTCGCTTGCCGCGTTTCCCCTGGTGGGCCTTGCGGAAGGCTTCCTCATGACGGCGTGGGGGCACGTGGCGAACTTGCTCGGCGTGCCCGCGACCATCGTCGCGGCTGTGCTCGTGGCGCTGCCTGTGGCGGTGACGGGAGGCATCCACCTAGACGGGCTCTGCGACACCTCCGATGCGCTTGCAAGTTGGGCCCCGCGCGAGCGAAAGCTCGAGATCATGCACGACCCGCGGGCGGGCGCCTTCGGGGTCATCGGTGTTGTCGTGTACCTTATTCTGCAGTTTTCCCTGTTCACCGCGCTGCCGCTTACGGCGGGGGCGTTCCTCGCGCTTCTGTGCTCGCTCGTGTTCTCCCGCGCGCTTTCGGGGCTCGCCGTTGAATGCTGGCCTGCCGCGCGGGCGGACGGCATGGCCGCGGGGCTCTCGCCTTCGAAGAAGCGCGCGGCGATCGTCGTGCCGCTTTGCGCTTTCGCTGCGGCTTCGGCTGCAGGGATGGTCGCGTGCGCTCAGGCCGTCGGCGCCCTTATGGCGGTGGCGGGGCTTTTGGCGCTCGCGTGGTATCGCCATGTTGCCCTGTCCCGCTTCGGTGGGGTGACAGGTGATTTGGCCGGATGGTTTCTGCAATGGGCCGAGCTCGCGATGCTTGCCATGCTGGTGGCGGGGGGCATGCTCCTATGATGCTCGTGGTAGGTGGCGCGCATTCGGGGAAGAGGACCTTCGTGCGCGAAAAGCTCGGGTTCGCGGCGGACGATTTCGTCGACGCGGCGCAGCTAGCGGAGGGCGGCGTGCCCGCGGCTTTTGCCGGCCGCGTAGCGTACCGTGCTGAGGAACTCGTACGCGCGCTCGACGCTGACCGGGCGCTCGAGTGGCTGATCGGCTTCGACGCAGTGATTCTGACCTTGGTCGGCTCGGGGGTCGTCCCTATGCGTGCGGAAGACGCCCAATGGCGCGAGCGCGCGGGGCGCCTGGGATGCGCGCTCGCTGCGCGCGCCGACGTCGTCGTGCGCATGACGTGCGGGATTCCCCAGGTCATCAAAGGAAACCTTGCCGATGCGCCTCGAGGGACGCAGAGCGCGGGCGCGCCTTTGGAAGTCGTCTTCGTGCGCCATGGTGCCACGGCAGGCACGGAAGACCATCGCTACAGCGGGGCGGGCACCGACGAGCCCCTGTCGAGCGCGGGCGAGCGCGCTTTGCGCGACCTCGCGTGCGATCGTGACGTGTTCCGTGTTATCACGAGCGGCATGGCCCGCACCGACCAGACGGCGCGCATCCTCTTCCCGAACGCGAAGCTTATGGCGTGCCCCGGTCTGCGCGAGATGGATTTCGGCGACTTCGAGGGGCGAAGCGCCGCCGAGCTTAAAGAGGATGCGCGCTACCGCGCCTGGGTAGACTCCTGGTGCGAGACGCGCTGCCCGCATGGCGAGGGCAAGAGCGATTTCACCCGCCGCGTCGTCGCGGCGTTTCGGGAGGCGTGCGAATCGGAGTGTGCCCAGGGGAGCGGGCGCGCCGTCTTCGTCGTTCACGCGGGTACCGTGAAAGCGCTGCTCTCCGAGCTAGCTGTCCCGAAAATGGGATACTTCGACGTGCATACCGAGCCGGGCGGCGCATGGGCCGCCACCTGGGATGGGCGCTGCCTTCGCGACGTTCGCCCCGCTTCGGGGGGCGATGCTCGGTGATGACGATTCTTGCCGTCGCCGCCGGGTTCGCGGCCGACCTTGCCTTCGGCGACCCGCGCTGGCTTCCCCATCCCGTCGTCGCCATGGGGCGCGCGATCACGTGGGCCGAAGGCCGCCTGCGGGGCGCATTCCCGCAAACGTCCGCGGGCACGCGTGCCGCAGGGCTTGTGCTCGCCGTGGCGCTTCCGCTTGCGTGTGGGCTTTTGACCTGGGGAATCCTACATCTTTGCGGCATGGTTCACCCCGGCTTGCGCTTCGTGGTCGAGGCATGGGCGAGCTATCAGATTCTCGCGGCATGCGAGCTGCGCCGCCAGAGCCTGGCCGTGGCCAGCGCGTTCTCGAAGGGCGGCCTTGTCGCGGCGCGCGAAGCCGTCGGCCTCATCGTGGGACGCGACACGTCTGTTCTCGACGAGCAGGGCGTTGCGCGCGCCGCCGTGGAAACGGTGGCGGAGAACGCGAGCGACGGCGTCATCGCGCCGCTTTTCTACCTTATGATCGGGGGTGCGCCCTTGGGCATGGCGTACAAGGCGGTGAATACGCTCGACAGCATGGTAGGCTACAAAAACGAGCGCTACATCGACTTCGGCTGCGCCTCGGCGCGCCTCGACGATGCGGTGAACTGGATTCCCTCGCGCTTATCGGCCCTGCTCATGATCGCCGTGTGCCCGATCGTCGGGCTCGACGCGCGTGGGGCGGCGCGCATCTGGCGCCGCGACAGGCGTCGCCATGCGAGCCCCAACTCGGCGCAGACCGAGTCAGCGTGCGCGGGCGCGCTCGGGCTGCGCCTGGCAGGACCCGCGGTGTATTTCGGCAAGCTCGTTGAGAAACCGACGATAGGCGACGCGTCCCGCGAAATCGAGTGGGGCGACATCGCCCGGGCGACTAGGCTCATGCTCGCCGCGTCCGTATGCGCGCTTGTCGTCTTCGGCGCCGCGCGCGCGGCGGTCGTGCTTGTCGTGGGGGCGATGGTATGAGGGAAGACCACGCCGCGTCCCGGGTTGCCGCGGGAATTCTGCGCGCCCGTGCGCATGGGGGTAGCACACAATCGCTCGGCATCGCTTGCGAAGGGGGCGCCTCCGACCTCATCGACTTCTCGGTGAACGTGAATCCGGCAGGCCCCTCGCCGCGCGCCGTTGCCGCAGCTTGCAAGGCGCTTTCTCGAATCGATGCATACCCCGATAGGGAAAGCCGCGCCCTCGTTCGCGCCCTAGCGCGCGCCCAGGGCATTCCCGAAGATACTATCGTCTGCGGCGCGGGCGCGTCCGACATCATCTGGCGGCTCGCCGCGGCGGTGCGCCCGAAACGCATCGTCGTGTGCGCGCCGACGTTCTCTGAATATGCGGAGGCGGCATCGTACTACGGCGCTTGCGTGCAGGAGTTCCCGCTCTCCGAAGCGGACGACTTCGACGTGCCCGCCTCCTTCGCCCGCGCGATCGAGGGGCCGGGAGACGTGGCGTACCTCTGCAATCCGAACAACCCGACGGGGCGCCTCGTCGACCCCCGCGTGATCGATGCCGCGGCTTGCCGCTGCGAGCAGGTGGGCGCGCTGCTCGTCGTGGACGAGTGCTTCCTCGGATTTGCGCCCGACGCCCGCGAAAGGAGCGTGGCCGCACGCGCCGCGTGTTCGCGCCATGTGGCCGTGCTCTCCGCATTCACCAAGCTCTACGGAATGGCGGGGTTGCGGTTGGGATATCTGATCAGCGGAAACGCCCAACTCATCGAGGGGATTCGCCGGGCGGGGCAGGCGTGGCCCGTCTCCTCGGTCGCCGAGGCCGCTGGCATAGCCGCCCTGGAAGATGTCGAATACGTCTCGCGCGCGCGCGATGTATTGGCGGGCGAGCGAGCGTGGCTTTCCCACGAGCTCTCCGCGCTCGGACTTTCCGTCGTGCCGTCGGATGCGAACTTCCTTTTAGTCCGCACGCCGGCGAAAGACATCCCCGAGCGCCTGTATAAACAGGGGGTTTTGGTTCGCACGTGCGACTCGTTTTCGGTACTGTCCCGTTTCTGGTGCCGCGTCGCGGTGCGCACGCGCAAGGAGAACGCCCGGCTTGCGATGGCGTTCAGCCGCGCGCTTCGGGCGGAAGGCGCATCTGGCGAAGGCGAACCCGACGAACGGGGCGGCGCTTCTTGCAGCGGCGCTATGGCGGGCGCGGATGGCCGAAGCTCGGCGAAGGAGGTCGATACCCGTGGGTAGGGCGAAGCCCATCATGATCCAGGGCACCATGTCGAACGCGGGGAAGAGCCTGCTTGCGGCGGGGCTGTGCCGCGTGCTTTCGCAGGACGGCCTGCGTGTGGCTCCCTTCAAGAGCCAGAACATGGCGCTCAACAGCGGTGTCACAGCCGACGGGCTCGAGATGGGGCGCGCCCAGATCATGCAGGCCGAGGCGTGCGGCATCGCGCCCGACGTGCGCATGAACCCCATCCTGCTCAAGCCCGAAAGCGACCACCGAAGCCAGCTCATCGTGGCCGGCAAGGCGCAGGGAGCCTTCGCTGCGAGGGACTACTTCGCGCGAAAGAAGGCGCTCATGCCGCAGATTTTGGAGGCGTTCGATTCGCTCGCGGAGGAAAACGACGTCATCGTCATCGAGGGCGCCGGCAGCCCCGTCGAAATCAACCTTGCCGAAAACGACATCGTCAACATGGGGCTCGCGCGCGCCGTGTCCTCCCCCGTGCTGCTCGCGGGCGACATCGACCCAGGCGGGGTGTTTGCCCAGCTCTACGGCACGGTCGCGCTCCTTGCGCCCGAGGATCGCGCGCTTTTGCGGGGGCTTGTGGTGAACAAGTTCCGCGGCGATGTGGAAATCCTGCGCCCGGGTTTGGCCCCGCTCGAGAAGATGTGCGGGGTCCCCGTCGTGGGGGTCGTGCCGTATCTTACGCTCGACCTAGACGACGAGGACTCGCTCGCGCCGCGCCTATCTGCCCGCGAGGCGCGCGGCGTCATCGACGTCGCCGTCGTGCGCCTTCCGCATCTGTCGAACTTCACCGACTTCGACCCGCTTTCGCGCGTGTCCGGCGTGGGCGTGCGCTACGTTTCCTCGACGACCGATCTGGGCCGACCCGACCTGGTGGTGCTTCCCGGCTCGAAGTCCACGGTCGACGACGCGCGCTGGCTTGCGGCTAGCGGCATCGGAGCCTGTGTACGCGCGCTTTCGGGCGCGGGCACGCCGGTGCTCGGCATATGCGGAGGCTACCAGCTTTTGGGAGACGAGCTTTCCGACCCGCACGGCAGGGAAGGCGCTGGCACCGCGCGCGGGCTCGGGCTCATCCCTGCAAGTACGGTGTTCAAGGAGGAAAAGCGCCTCGCCCAGTCGGAGCTGCGCATCACGGGCGCCCAAGGCGCGTTCTCGGTGTGGAACGGCATGACGGCGCGCGGGTACGAGATTCACGACGGCGAAACGACCGTCTCCTGCGCCCCTGCGGGCACGATTGGCGGCAAACCAGAAGGCGCGGCCTGCGGAAACGTGTTCGGAACCTATCTCCACGGCCTGTTCGACGAACCGGGGGTGGCACTCGCCCTCGCGCGCTCGCTCGCGCGCATGCGCGGCCTGCCCGAGAGCGTCGTGGGTGCTGAGGGCGCGGTGTCCGCGGCCGATCACCGTGCGCGCGAGTTCGACCGCCTGGCCGACTCCGTGCGCGGGGCGCTCGACATGGAGTATGTCTACCGCATTATCGAGGAGGGCGTATGATCCACGTGTATCATGGCGACGGCAAAGGCAAGACCACGGCGGCGATGGGGCTCGCCCTTCGCATGCTCGCCGCAGGCCGCCGCGTCGTCGTTGTGCAGTTCCTGAAAGACGGCGAAAGCGGGGAGGCGCGCCTGCTCGCCGAGCATTTCGGCGTGCCCATGTTCGCGGGGAAGGCGTCGGACAAGTTTACCTGGTCCATGACGTCGGAAGAACTTGCCGCGACGCGCGAGTTGCACGATGGGAACCTCGCTTCCGCGCTCGCCGAGCTCGAGGGCGCGCAGGAGGGGCTGCTCGTGCTCGACGAGGCGCTCGACGCGCTTTCGAAGGGGCTTGTCGACGAGGCGCTCGTGGACCGCGCGCTCGATATGTCCGCGCGCGGCGTCGAAGTAGCGCTCACCGGGCGCGCGCCTTCCCGCAAGATCGTGGAGAAGGCCGATTACATAACCGAGATGCGGTGCGAGAAACACCCCTACGAGCAGGGGATATGTGCAAGGGAAGGAGTGGAGTACTAGATGGATTCCAAGGAGATGGCGCCCGGCGACATCGAGCGGCGCAGCTTTGAAATCATCACCGAAGAGCTCGGCGGCCGCACGTTCCCGCCGCTCGAAGAGCCCGTCGTGAAGCGCGTCATCCACACCACTGCCGACTTCTCGTACGCCGATTCCCTCGTGTTCACCCATGACGCCGCGCACTGTGCGCTCGACGCACTGCGCGCAGGGGCCACGGTGCTCACCGACACGAACATGGCGCTCGCAGGCATAAGCAAGCCCGCGCTCGCGAAGATCGGCTGCCAGGCCGTGTGCTATATGGCCGACCCGGATGTCGCCGCAACGGCGCGCGCCGCGGGCACGACTCGCGCCGTTGCGAGCATGGACAAAGCTTGCGGCATCGAGGGTCCGCTCATCGTGGCCGTCGGCAACGCTCCCACAGCACTTCTGCGCCTCGCCGAGCTCATGGACGCGGGGAAGATCGCGCCCGCGCTCGTCGTTGGGGTGCCGGTTGGGTTTGTGAACGTGGTCGAGGCGAAAGAGGAGCTACTCGCGCGACGCGTGCCGGCCATCGTCGCGAGGGGTCGCAAGGGCGGCTCGACCGTGGCGGCCGCCATTATGAACGCGCTGCTCTACCAGATCACGCGCCCAGGCGGCCCGAAGTGACGGCCCCCGCATCCGCGCCGGCGCTGCGCATCTTCGCCGGCACCACCGAGGGCCGCCTCCTGTGCGAATGGGCGAGCGGGGCGGGAATCCCCGCCCGTGCCTACGCGGCAACCGAGTACGGAGGCGAGCTCTTGGGCGAGCTTCCGGGCATCGAGGTGCATGCGGGCAGGCTCGACGAGGCCGACATGGAGCGTGAGCTTTCCGGCGCGCGCATCGTCGTCGACGCCACGCACCCCTTCGCTACGCTCGCAAGCGGCAACATCCGGGCCGCTTCGCTCGCCGTGGGTGCACGATGCCTGCGCCTTACGCGCCCGGTCGAGGCGCTGCCCAAAGGCGTCGTGTCGGTCGCGTCGATCGCCTGCGCGGCGCGCTTTCTCTCCGAGAACCCGGGTCGCGCGCTTCTCACGACGGGGAGCAAGGAGCTTGCTCCCTACACGCGCGTCGCCGATTTCGCGGAGCGCTTCTTCGTGCGTGTGCTCCCTCTGCCCGGTGCTATAACGAAGTGCATCGACGCGGGGTTTTCGCCGTCGCACGTCATCGGCATGCAGGGGCCCTTCACCCGCGAGCTCAACGAGGCGATGCTTCGGCAGGTGGGCGCCCAGTGGCTTGTGACCAAGGACTCGGGAACCGTAGGCGGCACGGCCGAGAAGATCGCCTCCGCGCGCGACGTGGGAGCGCGCTGTATCGTGGTCGCCCGTCCCGCCGAGGGAGACGGGGCCCTTTCGCTTCGGGAAGTGGAAGACGCGCTCTTACGGGAGTTCGCGCGCTAGGCGCTCGCCGCGCCTGCGCGCCCTCCCGCCCGCGAGGAGGAGCGCCCCGAGCAAGCTCGACCCGTACAAGCCCGTCATCCGCCAATAGCTCGAGGACGACGCCCGGAACTGGCGCAAGCAGCCCTTCAATAAGTTGCGGTGAAATAGTGTTGTTAGCGCTACTGTAAAAACAACCAATTTCGCCATCGCACTTTAGCCGATTCCGCCAACGCAATTTCCCCAATCACGCCAACGCATTTTCACCATTTCCACCAACGCCGGGGCTTACGCTTCGACCGACAAGCGAACGAT